>CAZJFB010000001.1:0-100388 GCA_964545145.1 uncultured Chloracidobacterium sp.
CCAACGGTCGCTCCTTATGGAATGAAGCAGCTCTACGTGAGCGATCCCGACGGCTATAACATCTGCTTTCAATGGAGCACAGACAATGGATGAACTATGGGAAAAGGCCCTGTTCCATTTGGACCAAGGTAATTTCTCGGCCCTCGAAGGTGACCTCGGCGGCCCGTTGGAATTCGATCACTATATCACCACGTGGGTTGAGTCCGGAAAATTTGAGGATCATCCCAAGCTACTGGCTGAAGCTCTGACTTGCGCATGTATGCTCGGCCGGACAGAGACTGCCAGATATCTTATCGACGCCGGCGTCGACCCTTACGCCGGGATGAAGACGCTGCTTGCGGGTCCACATTACGCGGCCAGCAGCGGACACCTCGGTACGATAAGAATGCTTATTGACCGTGGAGTCTCGCTGGAGGTAAGAAATGGCTACGGCGGTACGGTACTCGGACAAGCACTTTGGTCGGCTGTGAATGAACATAGAGAGTCTCACGTCAAAATTATCGAGGCGCTACTCGATGCAGGGTCATTCCTAGAGCCCGGCACCCTTAGCTGGTGGGTCGAACAGGAGGTCTTTTCCGAAAGAACCAAGCAACGTGTCCTTGATGCTTTGGTCCGACACGGGGCACAATAATTGGCACCGTGAAATTTCGTGACGAACTCAAATGGATCATTCCGCTGTTAGCGGTTTGTATAATTGTGTTTCTAAATTCTGTCGGCGGGGACTTCGTCTACGACGACACTCGCCAGATCGTCCGAAACACTCTGATCCAGGACAATTCGCTTTTATGGAAGGCACTGACCTCTGACGTCTGGGCTTTCAAGGGCGACGGCACTCAAGCCGCAAGTAATTACTGGCGGCCGACCTTCACGCTTTGGAATATACTCTGCTTTCGCCTATTCGGCATGAATCCTGTGGGTTGGCATGTAGCTAATATTGTCCTGCATAGCGGTGGGTGCGTATTAGCTTTTTCGTTATTGAGGCGTTGGGCATTTTCCGCGACGATCGCCTTCTCGATCGCCCTGTTGTTTGCCGTGCATCCCGCACATGTCGAATCCGTCGCCTGGATCGCGGGCTCGCCGGATCTCCTGTTCACACTGTCCTTGCTTGGCTCGCTTTGGTTCGCTACGAGCTATCGGCAAACGAGATCGAGCAATCATTTGATACTGATGATCCTGCTCTACGCGGTTTCGCTCGGGGCAAAGGAGATCGGGATCCTGTGCCTTCCCATCTATTACTTTGTACTATCCGCTGAAGACGAAAGCTCAAAAAAGCAAAAGGCCGGAGCGAACAATTTGCCGCTACTTTTCCTGGGGGCGGTCGCAGTCGTGTACTTCGTCCTTCGCTGGGCAGTGCTAGGAGCTATTTCACGGCCGCCTGATGACGCTGTCGCTCTCAGCGATGCGATACTGAGCGTACCATCGATGTTTGCTTTCTATCTGCGGCAGATATTGTTTCCGGTCTCGCTGGCAATTAACTACCCGATATCACCGGTCACGCAGGTCGATCTCGTCAACTTTGTACTGCCGCTAGTAATATCGCTCTTGGTACTCGGCGGACTTGCATACATCGCAAAGGTCTCGCCACGCTCTCGGCTAGCGATCGCAATATTCCTACTGCCGCTGCTGCCTGCGATGAATGCGACCGCCTTCATCTCTGAGCAGATAGTCCACGACCGCTACCTTTATCTGCCGCTGCTCGGTGTGCTGATGATATTGGTACCTTTGGTCAGCAGGGTGCTCAGCAGCCGCGATATCTTGATAGCAAGCGGCGTAATTGCGGCAATGCTGGCTTTTCAGACCTACAGATACAACGGGGCGTGGGCCAATGAGCTTGCGCTTTGGTCGTGGACAGCACAGGTGGATGGTTCAGCGTTTACCTCGATGCAGCTCGGCAATGCTCTTGCTGAGGCCGGACGAAATGCTGAGTCGATTCAGGCGTATTCTGCCGCGATCGATAAGAGGCCCTCATTCAGAGGCTATCTCGGACGAGCACGCGGCTATCTGGCGGCAAAGCAATACGCGAATGCTGAGAAGGACCTCGCTGCCGCGCTTTCAATGCCAAAAGAGAGACAGGAGGCATACGCTCTCTATCAGGCGTACGAGGCACTCGGTATCGCATACAGCGAACAGAAAAAGTTCGAGGACGCGGCTAAGCTCTTTCGCGGCGGACGCACTGAGCTCCCGATCTACTCTGCCGCCCTGACCGAAAAGCTGGCAGTCGTACTTTATCAGGCCGGTCAAAAGGAAGAAGCATTGCGTGAACTTGAGGGTGCCCAGGCACAAGCCCGACGGGAACTTCTTCCTGAGTCAAAGAGCATATTCCTTCGCCTGGGGATGCTTTACAGCGAACAAGGACGAAAGGACGAAGCTCGGGCATCGTTGAATGAGTACCTCAGGCTGACCGCTTCGATAACCGACAAGAATACGGCCGCATCCAGGAATCAGGCCGCAAGATTACTCGAGAGCTTGAAATAATCTCCGAACCAAAGCATGGCTGCAGAAACACTTAGAGAACGCATTTATTCGATCGATCTCCTGCGCGGCGTTGTGATGATGATCATGTTGATCGACCACACGCGGGATTTCGTCCACGCCGGAGCGATGCAGTTCGATCCGACCGACCTTTCTAAAACGAGCGTCGCCGTTTTCTTCACGCGTTGGATAACCCATTACTGTGCGCCGATCTTTGTTTTCCTTGCCGGCACCAGCATATTTCTGCAAAAGCTGAATGGAAAGAGCAACGCCGAGCTTTCGCGTTTCCTATTGACCCGTGGGCTTTGGCTGGTGCTCCTGGAATTCACGGTCGTTCGCTTTGGTATCGTCTTTAACCTGGACTATTCGACTTCCTTTGGCATGGTGCAGGTGATCTGGGCGATAGGTATCTCGATGATCGTGATGGCAGCCCTGATCTATCTGCCGACCAAGATCATTGGGGCCTTCGGCGTTGGGATGATCGTCTTGCACAATCTCTTTGACCGTTTCCAGGTGCCGCCGGAAACTGCATTCATGGGAACGCCGCCGCCCGATCTGTCACAGATCCTTATGATGATCCTTCATCAGCAGGGTGTCGTGCCGATCCCGGGCTCGACGGGCGTCTTTGTGGCTTATCCATTGATACCGTGGATCGGTGTGATGGCCGCAGGGCATGCATTCGGCACGCTTTACGCACAGGAACGTGAGCAGCGGCGTAAATGGCTTTACGTCCTGGGCTCAGCGATGATCCTGCTCTTTGTCATCTTGCGGCTGACGAACGTATACGGTGACCCGGCACCCTGGACCACACAGGATACGCCGGCATTTTCGTTCCTGTCGTACCTCAATACAACCAAGTATCCGGCATCACTGCTTTTCTTGCTGATGACACTCGGGCCCGCGATGATCGTTCTGGCACTGACGGATAAGATCGACGGCAAAGCGATCTGGCAGCGGATATGCATCACTTTTGGCCGCGTGCCGATGTTCTTTTATATCCTTCAGTGGTTCACGGCGCATCTTGCAGGAATCATACTTGGCTGGCTCGCAGGAAAAGACATCAGCTACTTCTTTGGTAATCCAATGGCAAGCGGACAACCGCCTCCGGCTGATGCGGGCTTTCCACTTTGGGTTGTTTATGCCGCATGGCTCGTCGGACTTATCATTCTGTATCCGCTCTGTGCGTGGTGGGGAGATCTCAAACGAAGGAAGAAGAGCTGGATACTCAGCTACCTATAGACTATGGAGAGAAAGGTCGTCCACACTCGACACGTACTTGCCGTAAAGGATCTCAAGATCGCAGCCGGCTATCTTAAAGAAAAGCTCGGTTTCGACCTCGATTTCACAGCTCCGGGCTGGGAGTTTCTCTCGTTCGGCGATTTCAAGGTGATGCTCGGCGAATGCAGCGATGAAATGACGGCCGAAGCGACTGGCAACCATTCCTGGTTTGCTCACTGCCTGGTCGGAAATGTCGATGAGATTTATGCTGAGTTTATCGACCGCGGGGCGGTTATATTGTCAAAGATCGAGAACAAACCGTGGGGCATACGTGATTTCACCGTGGTCACGCCGGACGGCCACCGAATCGTGTTTGGACAAGAGGTTTAGAAAGAGAAACAGCGTCCTCGCCTGAGAACGCTGTCGCCAAAACAATCTCTTGTTTTTGCTAAATTGTACTGTCTCCAGTTTTATTAATTTTCATAATATCACCCCCAGTGACGTCAGTATCTCACAGGCACTGCAGGTCGAGTCAAGGAATTTCTACTCCATCTCGCTTTCGTCTATGTCGAAGTTGGCATAGACCTTTTGGACATCGTCGTTGTCTTCTAACGCGTCGTAAAGCTTTAACATCGTCTTGGCGTCCTGGCCCGTCAAGGCGATATAGTTTTGCGGGATCATCGAGATCTCAGCTGCCTGCGGTTCGATGCCCGCGGCCTTGATGGCTTCGTGGACCGCCTCGAAGTTATCGGGTGTTGTGTAGATCTCAAAGACATCGCCTTCGTCCTGCATGTCGTCGGCACCGGCCTCAATGGCGATCTCAAACAATTCATCCTCGCTCTTAGCGGCCTTATCGACGACGAGATAGCCTTTCTTATCAAACATCCAGGCCACCGATCCCGATTCGCCCATGTTGCCGCCGTTCTTTGAGAAGGTATGGCGTATCTCGGCGACCGTACGGTTGCGGTTGTCGGTCATGGCTTCGACCATAACGGCGACACCGTTTGGGCCGTAGCCTTCGTAAACGACCTCGTCATAATTGGCGCCTTCGCCCTCGCCCATGCCCCGCTTAATGGCGCGGTCGATGGTGTCATTAGGCATGTTCTGAGCCTTGGCGTCACTGATCGCTTTGCGAAGCCGAGCATTCGAGTCGGGATCACCACTGCCGCCGGTTTTTGTCGCGACGGTGATCTCCTTGATCATCTTCGTGAAGATCTTGCCGCGCTTGGCGTCGAGAGCGCCTTTCTTGTGCTTAATTGTGTGCCACTTGGAATGTCCGGACATATGCTAAAAACTGTATTTTTGTTGGCCTAGATTCGAATTAACGAATATAACACGCGCGTTTTTGCCGGGCAAAATACACCGGCTCAGTCAGCCCACTGTATCTCCCGGATCTGGTGCGAGTCGCGAAGCACATTCTGAATGTGATCGCAGAGGCGTCCGCGAACAGCCGAGTCCTTCGAGCCGAAGATACCCATTCGTCTTACCTTATCGATATTTATATGCCACTCGGCATAATCCGAGCCGACCGATGAGTGCACGATCTCAAACCCAAGCGTAAATTCCTCGCCGGCGGCGCGAACCGATTCGGACCATCCGGCAGGGCCCTGCACAGGTTTGTCGAACGCGAATTCCCCATCGCTCGATCTCGATACAACCCACAAGGCAAGGTCCTCGCCTAGGAACCGGTCGTTGGCGGGGTCCTGCTTTGGAACGCCGCTCTCGAAGAGGCTGGTCATAAAGGAGATCTGTGTTTTCATTCTGTCACCTCGTCAAACTTTGATTTTGACAGGTTATTGATCTTTATTCTTTTATTCTTCGAAGTTTCTCCGCTAAGGATCTCGACGTCACCCTTTGGAACACCAAATTTCTTGGCTAACAGCTTAATAAGCTCGGCATTCGCGGCACCATCGACGGGCGGCGATGCGAGCTTCACTTTGAGCGAACCGTCGTACTCGCCGACGATCTCGCTTCGCGATGCCCGCGGAATGACACGCACCGAAAAAGACAACGAATCAGGTTTTTCAGTTACCTCGATCAACCTCGTACAAAGATATTGAGGACAAGCGACTGGAGAAAGCCGATCACGATCAACACGATCATCGCCGAAATATCAAACATCCCGATCGGAGGGATCAGCCGCTGGACCGGCAGCATTATCGGGTCGGTCACCCGCATGACAAACGCCAGAAACGTCTTTCGCGTAAACACGAACCACGACGCGAGAAACCTTATGAAGATAAAAAGGACCAGCAGGCTCAGCAGTCCGTACAACACAAATCCGACAAAGACCTTGGGATTTCCCGTCACAACCCCGGCCGTAAGTCCGTCGATGACGAAAAACGTATTACCGACGATCTGCGTAAAGAAGTAAGTAAAGACGAGGCCAATAAACATTGTCAGCAGCGGCGCAAGTCGCGTATCCACACGGTACATCGCAAAGAACCTCGCCGCGGGATACACCCATTTCTCGGTCGCCTTCCTAACCTTGAAACCGAACCGCCCGACCTTACCAAACGGATTGGGATCGGCGTAGTTAAAGATCAGGCGCAAAAGCAGGATCGCGAAAAAGACGACAAACACGCTCCAGACCGCGAGAAAGAACCATGGATAAACTAGTGTTGTCAGCATACGTAGTCAACAAATTGCCAAAGAGAACTCCCTGTGTTCTCTGTGGCTCATCCCCGTTCCCCAAAGATCGCCGTACCGACCCGGACGATCGTGGCCCCTTCTTCGATCGCGACCTCAAAATCGTGGCTCATTCCCATAGACAGTTCGCCGCCGGGGATGACCTCGTCGCGAATCGCCCGCAGCCGTTTGAAAAACGGCCTGGTCGCCTTGGGCTCATCGAAGAATGGCGGCAGGGCCATCAGGCCGACAAGGTGCAGATGCGTGCACGACTTCAGATAACCTGCAAGCTCGGGCAGATCGCCCGCAGGTACGCCCGATTTCGTCTCCTCGCCGGCGAGATCGACCTGAATGAGCACCGGCAGACGCTCACGGCCTTCCTCTTCACAAATACGCTCCAGGCGGCGGGCGAGTTCGATCGAGTCGATCGAATGTATCACGTCAAAAAGCTGCACGGCCTTTCTTGCCTTATTGGACTGCAAATGACCGATCAGATGCCACTCGGCGGCGTCCCGGCCGATTTCGACGATCTTTGACTCGCCCTCCTGGACCTTGTTCTCGCCAAAAACGGTGACTCCGGCGGCAATTGCCTCGCGCAGGATAGCCGCAGGGTGTGTTTTGCTGACGGCAACGAGCTTCACATCCGCCGCATTTCGTCCCGAACGTGCCGCCGCCCGTACAATACGCTCACGGACCGCGGCCAGGTTGGAGGTAAGATCATCAGCCATCGACTCAAATATAGCAGACTGCGGTTCGATAACGCCGTTTTATGCTGAACAAGCACGGCACGCACAATGCCACTCTTTTTCGCATATTCACGCTTTCACACTCGCCCGTTCAGATCTTCTTCGCCTGTACGCCGTTTGTCCGGACAAATGTCGGACAATGTCCGGACACTGTCCAACCGTTCAATTGCCGATCGAACATCTATCATATTGATCTGTTTAGGGTTAACCGCCATTTTTCGCCATGTTCAATGTTCAATCGTTTTTTCGCATAAACATTGCAATTTCCTCAGTATCTTTGCGATTTTGCAAAAACCGGTATCGAAAATAGCACATCTGTTGCACAGATCGCAAGAACGTGCGTGTATGGTGCAGCGAGAAGAAAAGTTTCGTGGAAAGCTGGGGACACGGTTGCCGCGATAGTCCAAATGATGATCTGAGAAGGCACCAATTTCCGAGGGTCTTGTCAATGCAGGCTTGGAGCCCTCTTGAGTTTTTAGGATCGAATTAGTATCCTCGAAATTTCGACGCGTGCGGACGTGGCGGAACTGGTAGACGCGCAGGTCTCAGAAGCCTGTGGCCGCGAGGCCGTGGAAGTTCGATTCTTCTCGTCCGCACCAAAGTATAGTCGGGAGTCGAGAGTCTTGAGCATAGAGTCAGGACGATCGCCTCCCATTTTCTTTGCGTCCTTTGCGACTTTGCGTAACACTCTTTAATTGTGCGGAACGAATTTACCAACTCGATATTGGCCAACCAAGCTTCGTTCGGGCTCGCGCTTGGCGACGATGCGATCGAGCGATTGGCGACCTATTACGAGTTCATTCAGGAGCACAACCCGATACTGCATCTCGTCGGGCCGTCTACGCCTGAGGAATTTGCGGTCCGGCACATCCTGGAGTCGCTGACGCTGCTCAGGCATCTGCCGGCGGGGTCAAAGTTCGCGGATGTCGGTACCGGTGCGGGCCTGCCGTCGATACCGTGTCTGCTCGTTCGCGAAGACCTCAGGGTGGTCCTGATCGAATCAAAAGAGAAAAAGACAAAGTTCCTCGAGGCTGCCGTCAATGCTCTCGGCATTGCGAGTCGGGCGAGCGTCGTCAACAAGCAGTTTCAGGAGGTCGACCCGGCTGATTGTGAGACAGTCACGTGCCGCGCTCTCGATAAATTCACCGAAAAGCTACCCGGCCTAGTCAAATGGGCCAAGCGCCGCAGATTCGCGATCTTTGGCGGCCCCGCGATCGAATCCGTCCTCGCCGGTCTCAAGATAGGCTTTACCCGCGAGCTGATGCCGGGCTCCGACCAACGCTACCTTTTTGTCAGGAGTTGAGGGCTGCCGAAAACCAAATCAGGCCTCACCGCATCCCAAAGAGGTGCTAATATCTCACTGGAGGGCCCCTTTCATGAACTTTCACACAGGCCGTATCTTAATTTCGCTTTTGGTGCTGCTTGCTCTTGCGTCACTGGCATTTGGCCAGGGCGAGACGGCGGAGCAAACCAAGATCAGGGCCAGGGCACTGGTCGACGCACAAAAGTACACCGAGGCGTTGCCGCTGTACGAGCAGCTAGCAAAACAATTGCCCACAGATATCGAGGTGCATCGCAACCTCGGCTTTGCGCTCCTCGGCCAGGCCCTAAATACCGAGGATCCGGCGTCGAAACGTCAATTGCGGATACGCGCTCGAAACGCCTTTATCAAAGCGAGGGACTTTGGCGACAACTCGCAGTTCGCGTTGGGAATGATCGAGGGCATACCAGCTGACGGCAGCGACACCGGCGGCTATTCTGACAACGCCGAGGCCAACCGGCTGATGCAAAAGGCTGAGGCATATTTTGCATCGGGCAAGCTGGACGACGCTCTCAAGACGTATGCCGAGGCATTGGCCGTCGACCCGCGATGCTATTTCGCGGCCCTGTTTTCCGGTGATGTCCACTTGAAAGGCAATAGGTTCGACGAGGCCGAGCGTTGGTACCAAAAGGCGATCGCGATCGACCCTTACACCGAGACGGCGTATCGTTACTCGGCGACGCCGCTGATGAGAAGCGGCAAGTACGATCAGGCACGCGACCGATATATCGAGGCTTATATCGTCTCGCCGTACAGCCGCATGGCGATCAGCGGGATCTCACAATGGGGCGAGGTAACCAAGACGTCTCTCCACCACCCGAAGATCGATGTGCCTCAGGCCACGACCGGTGCTGACGGAAAGCAGAATACAACTATCAACGTGAACCCGCTGGCGGACGACGGCTCGATGGCATGGGTCGCTTACTCGGCGACGCGTGAGATCTGGAGAAAAGAGAAATTTGCCAAGACGTATCCCGGCGAGACAGGCTATCGTCACAGCCTGGCCGAAGAGGCGGACGCTCTCCGAAGCGTGGTCTCCATGGCAAAGACACTCAAGCCCAAATCGCTCAATCCGCAGATCGACCTTATAGACAAGATGGACAAGGACGGCGTGCTTGAGGCGTTCATTCTTCTGGCCCTGGCGGACGAAGGCATCGCTCGTGAGCATGCATCATACCTGCGTCAAAACCGCGAGAAGCTGCGCAAGTACGTCGTCGGATACGTTATCCAAAAGAAATAGACTTGCTAGCGAACGTCGAGATCGTATTCCCTAAGCCGGCGATAGAGCGTCGAGGGCGAGATGCCGAGCAACTCGGCGGTCTTGCCGCGGTGCCAGCCGGTCTTTTCCAGTGCGCCGATGATCTGCTGCCGCTCAACGTCGCGTAGATTGGTCGGCGAGGCGTTCTGGAATGAACTTATGCCATTTGTCTGTGGTGCGCCGTAGCTCACAGAGACACTTGGCTTCTCGGTACGAAACGCGATCTCGGGCGGCAGTTCACGAGGCGTGATCGTGCCGTTGTCGCATAGCAGCACGGCACGCTCGAGGCAGTTGCGAAGCTGGCGGACATTGCCCGACCAGTCAAATTCCGTCAGCGCGGCGATGGTCGCCGGCGACATCTCGGGCGCGGCTGCACCGGCGAGCTTGTGCAGCAGATGGCGTGCAAGCGGCTCGATATCCTCGCGGCGTTCGCGAAGCGGGGCGACATTCACCTCAAAGCTGTTGATCCTGTACATCAGGTCCGAGCGAAAAACGCCCTCGGCCACTGCCTGGTCCTTGTCGCGGTTGGTCGCCGCGATCAGTCTTACATCGACCTCGACCTTTTTGACACCGCCAACGCGAAAGAATGACCGCGTCTCAAGCGCACGCAGCAGCTTTGACTGAAGCTGCATCGGCATCTCCATCACTTCGTCGAGGAACAGCGTGCCGCCGTCGGCTATTTCAAAGAGCCCGAGCTTTCGCGTTCTCGCACCTGAGAATGCACCTGCCTCATGGCCAAACAATTCGCTTTCGAGCAGTGTGTCCTGCAGCGCCGCACAGTTGAGATCAATAAAGGGCTTGTCTGCCCTCCGGCTCAGCCGATGTATCGCCTGGGCGATCAATTCCTTTCCGACACCGGACTCGCCAGTGATCATGACCGATGTCTCTGACGGTGCGACGCGATGTACGAGACGCAGTGCCTCTTTCATCTGCGCCGACTCGGCGACGATGTCTGGCAGCGACTGGCTCGTTCTGGCGATCTGCGCGCGAAGCCGCTGGTTATCGACCTTGAGCTGCTGCTTTTCGGCAGCCGCGGTAACGAGCGCCGAGAGTTCGCCGATGCGATATGGCTTGGTGAGGTAATCGTAGGCGCCGAGCTTCATCGCCTCGATCGCGGATTCTACCGTTGCCTGGCCGGTAAGCATTATGACCTCGGGCGGATTCTGGCTGCGCTCGCGCGTTCGCCTCAACAGGCCCATGCCATCGAGCCGCGGCATGTTTATATCACAGAGCACGACGTCAAAATCCTGTGCCTCGAGCAGCTCCCATGCCGATTCGCCGTCATCAGCGGTCTCGACATCGTGGCCCTGCCGCGACATCTCTTTTTGCACGACCAGTCTCAGATTTTTCTCATCGTCAACGACCAGCAATTTTGCCATAAGGTTCCTTTGGGGAGTTTGGAGTAACTAGTAAAGAGTGGAGAGTCGAGAAAACTACTCCGGCTCTTCGATTGAGGCGGGGAGAAAAATACTGAATGTCGTGCCCGAACCGACATTTGACCTGACGCTGATGCGCCCGCCGTGCTCTGAGATGATGCCGTAGCAGACAGCAAGCCCAAGGCCAGTACCTTTGCCGACCTCTTTGGTCGTAAAGAACGGCTCGAATATTTTCGACACGTTCTCCTGCGGGATGCCGGTACCAGTGTCGGCAACCTCGATGCAAACACGGCTGCCCTTTTGAAACGCGCGGAATGAGAGAGTTCCGCCGTCCGGCATGGCATCAATGCCGTTGGTCGCAAGCGCGATGATCGCCTGCTGGATCTGCCCTCCATCGGCCGAGACGGGCGGAAGCTCGGGTTCGATCACGATCTCGCTCACAATGCCGTTGCCGCGTTTTTGGTGCGAGATCAGATTCGCTGCCGAGCGTACTATCTCGCCGATATCGACGATCGTTCTCTCACCTGTCCTGACACGGCTGAAATCAAGCAGATCGGTCGTGATGGTCTTGCAGCGAAATGCCTCGCTCTTGATTAGGCCGAGATACTCGGTCAGGTCCTCGGCAGCGTCGGATGCGACAAATGCCCCCTCGTCCACACGCTGTTCCAACGCCTCGGCGCACGCAGCGATAGTGGCGAGCGGGTTGTTGATCTCATGAACGATGCCGGCCGCGAGCCGGCCGACAGCGGCGAGCTTCTCGGCACGGTTGATAGCGTGTATCGCCTCGACGCGAACGGTTACGTCCTCACCAACGGTGATCACATGGGTCACATCGCCCGAGTCTGAGTCGCGCATCGGGACCTTGCTTACCATCCAATGGCGCGTTGAGCCGTCGTCGGCGACGGTCTGCTGCTCGATGCGTTCGATCTTACCGGTGCGAAACGCGCGTTCAAATTCCTCGCGGACGCGGCCCTGAGGGTACTTTTCGAGCACGTCAAAAACGTCTCGGCCGATCGCCAGTTCGCGCGGGATGCCTAGTACGCCAACCTCGCGATGCTTGTTCCATGTGACGATGCGATAGTCGCGGTCGACGACATAGAGCGAAACCGGAAGTGCGTCGAGCACGGCCTCGGTAAATTTTCGGTTCTCTTCGCGCGCCTCGTTGACCGAGTCGTTGAGGGCGTTCTCGTAGTTGGCCGAGAGATTTATGCTCATGGCCGCCATCTGGGTCGCCGCTTCGATAAGGCGGACCTCGCGCTCTTTCAGGTCGCGGCCCCCGTCAAATCCGACGATGATAGCTCCCTTGATCTCGCCGTTGATATGCAGCGGCGATACGTACTCGAAAGAGTGCCGAGAGTCGAGTAGAAATTCGTCTGCAGAGGATTGCGTATAGCCGATCTGCGGTGGCAGGAACGCCATCCATTTATCAAACCGCTCGCGGCGAAGGCAATTTTCGTCCGATTCGCCCGCGGAGGTAAATGCCGCACTCACGTGCCCGATACTGTCGAGCTCGGCAACTAACGCACAAATATCGGCATCAACTCCGTCAAGAAGCGCCTCGGCGACGCGGAGAGCGACCTTTTTGGGATGGACCGTAAACAGCAAACTCCGGCCGAGTTCGGATATGAACTTCAGCTCGGCGTTGGTGTCGTCCGGACGCTCTTGTGCGGCGAGAGCGTTCGCGTGCTTTTTGGGCGGCGATGAGGCCAGCATTGTCGTAATTTGCAGCCGGTATGGATCGGTGCAGGCAAAATGGGTCTAACGAGGAGACTTTTTCTTACAGGAAGAAGCGTGGAAACCTCCCTAGCTATTAAAAACGATTTTAAACACTGTGTCAATAGGTTTATCAGCAGATAGAGGCATTGACAGATGCCCGCGACGGGCCGAAAATCAACATCACGGGATGTCGATCGTGAAACAAATAAGACGCACTTTGATCTGCCTGATCGGCTGTGTGTTGCTGTGCTCGTTAGCGGTCGGCCCGTCGTATGGACAGGAGGTGGTCGACAAGACGGTCGCGACGGTAAGCGACGGAGCGCGTACCCAGTTGATCACCTATTCAGACATTCTCTGGCAGCTCGCACTTCAGCCAGGAGTCCCGATCGATCCGCCGCGGCGAGAGGACCTCGCCCGCGGCCTCGAAAGCCTGATAAACCAGCGTATCTTTGCGCTCGAGGCGGGGCGTCTGCCTCGTTCGACGCCATCCGACAAGGAAGTCGCGGCTGAGGTCACGCGTATCCTGACATTCTTTCCGTCAACTGCGGCGTTTGAGTCGCGGCTCAGGCAGGTTGGCTTTTCGACTATCAGGGACGACGCCTTTGAAAAGCTGATCGCCCAGCGACTGGCGACCGAGAAATATATCGATTTCAGATTTGGTTCCTTCGTGGTGATCACGGCAGACGAGGAAGCGGGCTACTACCGTGGTGTCTTCACACCTGAATTCAGACAGGCATCGCCGGGCCTGTTGATGCCCACGCTTGACGAGAAACGGGCGGAGATCAGGCAGATCCTGACTCGACAGAAGATCGGGACCGCGATCGAGAGATTTCTCGATGAGGCCAAGCGCCGCGTCGTTATCGAGATATTGATCCCGATCTAGACCCTCGGCGATCGGTTGCTAACCTTGACCTAAGTTGAGAGGAAACGTATTATCGTTAATTCGCCGCCGGAGTGGCGAAATTGGTATACGCACTAGACTCAAAATCTAGCGGGCTTAACGCCCATGTCGGTTCGAGTCCGACCTCCGGCACCATTATTTTGGGTTCACAACAGAAGAAAAAGCCCGGTCTCAGGCACCGGGCTTCTTTGTGTTTATAGGTATCCTCACTGACGATACCAGGTGTACGATTCATTCGAACCCTGTATATTGACACGAAGCTGGTTACCCTGGCGGGTCACATTGGCGCGGCTGTTGCCGAGCGTCAACACTCCGTTAGAGTAGGTTCCGTTAGTGATCACACCGTTAGCATCGACGGTGACGTTACCGTTCCTGTCGATGATCATCGTGCGGCGGTCGTTGCCGCTCGTCCAACGCCACGTACCGGTGACGTCGGCGTTATTACCCCAGCCACCGCCGCCGCCCCACTGGGTACGTGAATATTCGGTAGTTCTACCGCTCGACTGATCGTAAAACCTTAGGTTGTTGCCCGAGCGGCTGATGGTCGCACGAGAACCGCCAAAATAGATCGAGCCCTGGTAATAGCGTCCGTACGTCGTCTGGTTGTTGAATGTGAAAGCTATCTGGCCGTTGCGGTTGATCGTCATCGAATCCCGTGAGCGATCCATTGCGTACCACGTGCCCTGCGACCAACTCGGCGGCTGGCTCATCGGGCCATTCCAGTCGTTGCCGCCACCACCCCAATTATTCCGCGAATAATCAACTGTCATTCTCGACGTTTGATCGTAGAACCGCAGATTGTCTCCCGAACGGCTTATCGTGGCAGAAGATCCGGCAAAGTAGACGGTTCCTCGATAGTACCGGCCAAAGGTTGTCTGATTGTTAAAGTTGAAAGTGATCTGGCCATTCCGGTTGATGGTCATGACAGTAGCTGAGCGGTCCATGGCGTACCACGTGCCCTCAGACCAGCTCGGAGGCGAGCTCATCGGGCCGTCCCATTCATTGCCGCCACCGCCACCGCCGCCGACCCGCGAGTAGTCGGTGAACGCACCGGTCGATTGGTTGTAGAAGCGAAGGTTGTTGCCGATTCGGCTGATAGAGCCGCGAGCACCGCCGATATAAACAGTGCCCTGATAGTATCGACCGTAGGTTATCTGGTTACTTCCAAAATCAAAGGTCACACCGCCATTGCTGTTTATCGTGAGCGTGCTGTTCGAGCTATTGAGCATGGTCCACGTACCGACCGCCCAACTTGGCGGATTGCTCGTCGGCCCGCCCCAGTCACCGGGTCCCGGGCCTACACCACCACCGCCGGTCCAGCCGCCGCCCGCAAGTCCCGGAAGGTCGTATGTGTCGGCTACGACATTGATGTCGTTACGCATCGTCCGCCATTGGCTCTCGATATTTCGGCTAAAGGGCAGTCGGTTGACCATCGTATTTACCGGCTGTGCACGGTCGAGCATCTCCTGAACGTCAGAGCGGCTCTCCCACCAGGTCTGAAAGCTGTTGAACCTGCTTCTGAGGCGGTCGAGGGCGTCCTCGTAGTCCTTTACGAGTTGGTTGTACTCGTCCTCGGTGTTTGTGCCGTTCAGGCTGCTCTGGTCCATGAAACGGTCAAAATCCCTGCGAAACGTGTTGCTGCTTCGCTCAAGACGATCGATATAGCCTTTTACCGTGCTCTTGCTATAAACGTTTGAATATCTTCCCTGTGCGCTTGCTGCGACCACGCATAGGCTTACGATACCGAGCATAACGAGCCCGGCCTTAAAGTCTCTAAATAGATGTTGTCTGATCATACGGCCTCCTGTGTGAGAACTGCGGAAACTGCCCGCCCTGATTTAGATGACCGGCGAGCCGCAGGCGATCGATAAAAAATTATGTTCGGCGAAAATGCGCTCTGACTAACACCGATAGCCTAATTGTATTAGGATTCTAAAGAGCTAACAATCCTTTGTGAAAGGAAAGCCGCCATTTCAGATGCAATTATCCGACTTCTATCTTTCTCTGCCGGAGGAACTTATCGCCCAGCAGCCCGCCGCACGGCGTGACGGCTCGCGAATGCTCGTCGTTGACCGGGCATCGGCTGAGTATTCGGACAGGCAATTTGCAGATATTACCGAGTATCTGGGGCCAGACGACGTCCTGGTGCTAAATAACACCAAGGTATTTCCGGCTCGCTTAATGGGACGAACTTCGACAGGCGCTGGCATTGAGATATTTCTGATCGAGGAGTTAAAAAGCGGTCTATGGAGGGCACTGGCACGGCCCGGCAGGCGGCTGCAGCCTGGGAAGGTGATCGAATTCGGGGCACAGCTAACGGCCGAGGTGATGGAAAAGGAACCCGACGGGAAGATACTGATCCGCTTTGACATCGTCGAGGACCTTTTTGAAACGCTGGATGCGATCGGCAAGACACCGTTGCCGCCCTATATCAGACGGGACGCAACCGCTATCGACGAGGACCGCGAGCGCTACCAAACCGTCTTTGCCGCCAATCGCGGAGCGATAGCCGCTCCGACCGCCGGGCTTCACTTTACGACGGAAATTCTTCGGTCGCTGAGGGACAAAGGCGTGATGATCGTCGAAATCACGCTTCATGTCGGCTACGGCACGTTTGAACCGGTCCGCGTTGACGACATCTCACAGCATCGCGTCGCCGCGGAACGCTATCACATCAGCGACGAGGCGGCCGACATCCTGAACGGCGCGTTGGCCGACGGAAAACGGATCGTCGCCATCGGTACGACGACAACCCGAACCTTGGAGGATTCGATGTCACGAAATAGACGCTTCCTTGCCGGCTCGGCTGAGGCGACACTCACCATCACTCCCGGCTACGAGTTTAGAGCCGTCGGTGCGCTGCTCACCAATTTTCACCTTCCGCAAAGCTCACTACTGATATTAACTTCAACTTTTGGCGGGCACGAACTTATAATGAGTGCTTATCGTCATGCCGTTAAGCAGCGGTACCGCTTCTACAGCTATGGCGACTGTATGCTGATCATCTGACCACATGGCCTTCCTGGATACCATCAGAAATCTATTCGTGCCGTCGTTTGACGTGGCGCCTGAGAAAGTGGTGCCCGCGCCGCCGATGGAGTACCGCATTCGCCCGCTCACGCTCGATCAATTGCCCGAGGTACTTAGGCTCAATATGCGGTGTTTTCGCGAAGGTGATAACTACACGAAGCATACCTTCAACTATCTGCTCAACGAGCCGCGGACGATCAGTTACCGTATGGTAACGCCGGCCGAGGAAATGGTCGGCTTCGCCTTTGTAATGGTCAATGAGAACAACGCCGCGCACCTGACCACGATAGGCGTCGCGCCCGAACATCGCCGTCGCAGGATCGCAGTACGGCTGCTCGAACATTTAGAATCTTCTCTCAGAGCACGAGACATCGGCACTCTGATGCTCGAGGTTCGCGTCAGCAACGAGGCCGCTCAGATGCTGTATCGACGGCTCGGATTTACGATAGTTCAGCGTATCGGTAAATACTACAACAACGGCGAAGACTGCTTCCTGATGATGAAGCCGATCTTTTAGGTGGGTATCAGCAACTTCCAGATCCCGCGGGTCTACCCGATAACCGATGCAAGGATATCGGGGATCTCGCATGTTGAACAGGTCCGCAGGCTGATCGCCGGCGGTGCAACACTAATACAATTACGCGAAAAGCATGCGTCTCCGCGTGAATTCCTGGACGCTGCTCTCAACGCCGTTGCGGTGGCCCGGGAAAACAACGTGAAGATCATCATTAACGACCGCGTCGATATAGCACTCGTTGCAGAAGCTGACGGCGTTCACCTAGGGCAGGACGATATGCCGCCTGAATGGGCTCGGGAGGTCCTTGGGAGCAATGCGATCATCGGCTTTTCAACGCATTCGGTGGAACAGGCACAACGGGCAAGCGAAATGCCGATCGACTATCTCGCGATCGGGCCCGTCTTTCAAACCAGTACAAAAGCAGATCCGGACCCGGTCATTGGGCTCGAAGGCGTCAGTGCCGTCCGCGCTTCGGTCGGCAGCCTTCCGCTCGTAGCCATAGGCGGTATTACAGCATCGTCCGCGTTATCCGTAGTCGCGGCAGGTAGTGATTCTGTCGCTATGATCAGCTCGGTCATCGGCCAACCCGATGCCATCACCGAGACGATGAACGGCCTCCTTCGACAGCTAAAATTGCAAACATTGTTTGGTGAAGTTAAAAATTAACTTGCTTTCTGCACCGGCTTGGCACATAATACTCAGGACAGCTTTCTGCTTCCTTGCTGTCACGCACAGGCATTTCCGAGCTACCTGCCACGACAATCTTCTCCTGGAGTAACCCCAGATCATGAGCTTGCTAGATATAGCGCCAATCATCGAGCAGATGCTGCTCGTCTCAGAGAACGTGAGCGACCTTAACTTCTCGTGCGGACAAAAGCCGCAGGTCGAGATCAACGGCGTACTCTATCCAACATCGCCTATCGGCCTCGGCAAATTGTCGGCATTTCAGACGGAGATGATCGCAATGTCGCTGATCCGGGACAATCCGGACGCGGCGGCTCAACTCGTCAAATTTCGCACGGCCGACCTGAGCTATGCTCTGCCGGGAAAGTGCCGCTTTCGTGTGAACATCTTCCAGCAAAGGAATTCATTCTCGATCGTGATGCGTGTCATCCCGAGCGAGATACCCAGCTTTGAGCAGCTTCGGCTGCCGCCCCAGCTTGCTGAGATCGCAAATATTAGAAACGGCGTCGTCCTGCTGACGGGCCCGACCGGTTCGGGTAAGAGCTCGACGCTCGCCGCGATCATCGACCGCATCAACGAGACCAAGGCATATCACATTGTGACGATCGAGGATCCGATCGAATTCCTTCATCAGCACAAGAAATCGACCATCAACCAGCGTGAGGTCGGTGCCGACACAAAGGACTTCGCATCGGCGCTCCGCGCCGCTCTTCGACAAGCTCCCAAGGTCATTCTCGTCGGTGAGATGAGAGACCTTGAGACGGCTGAGATCGCTCTCGAAGCAGCCGAAACAGGCCACTTGGTGCTGTCAACGCTGCATACCATCGATGCGTCAAAGACCATCGATCGTATCATCGGACTTTATCCCAAGAACGAGGAAAAGATCATCCGGACGCGCCTTGCCCAGACGTTTCGCTACATCGTGTCGCAGCGTCTGATCCCCACGGCCGACGGCCGGGGGCGTATCGCCGCGGTCGAGATCCTGAAATCAAACCCTCGTACCCGCGAATATATCGAGAAAGGGGAACAGGAAGGCAAGACACTGCTCGATGCGATCCGGGACGGAGAGATCGACGGAATGCAGGATTTCGATTCCGTGATCCGCGACCTTATCGACAAGAAGCTGATCACGATGGACGACGGCCTGTCATTTGCGACAAATCAGAATAACCTGCTGCTCCAGCTAAAGGGCCTGTCATCCACTGAGGACTACGTTAACGCCGGACGGCCGCATGCGATGCCGAAACCGATGATACCCCCGCCGCCGGTCGAGAACCCGGACTCGGTCCTCAATATGATCGAATAATCAAAGACTATGATCATCAGATGCGATAATTGCTCCGTTTCACTCCAATTGGATGAATCAAAGATCCCGAGCGGCAACTTCTCGGTCAGGTGCCCTCGATGCCAAAACCTGCTCCGTGTCCAGAAGGACGCGTCGGGAAAGGGCCTCTCGACAGTCGATCAGCTTACTGCCAACCAACCGGCAGCAGTCGCTGCCGACCCTCCGGGATTCGCGGCAAAGGAATCCGAAATACAGATCAACCACGCGTTGAGATCGTTGATGAGCGCTTTGCAGACGGACAAGGCAGCCATCGAAAGCGATGACGAGGACGAAAAGCCGCGAAGGATACTGCTGTGTCTGGGTGAAAAGACGGAAGAGACCGCGAAGATACTCGCCAAGGCAGGATACAAGGTGTATGTTGCTCAAACACCGGCTCAAGCGAACGAACGCCTGCGTGAAGGCAAAACCGAATTGATGATCTTCTCGCCCGACTTTGCCCCCGAATTAGGTGGTGCAGCGGTAATTCAGCAAAAGGCGAATGCGATGTATTCGTCAGAACGTCGTCGCCTATTCCTTATCTCACTCGAGGATAGCGGTACGACGATGAACGCACACGACGCTTTTCTCAGGAATCTGAATTTGATCGTGAACACTAATGACCTCGCTCAACTGCCCCTGATCCTGAATCGCGCCTTGGGTGACTACAACGATCTTTATAATTACTTTAATAAGTCGTCCGGACTTGCCCCGGTGTAAGCCGGATCTAGGACTTCGACAGTTCACAGACAAGCATTTCTATCTGCATACGTGCGCCCGCGGGCCCGCTGCCGCCGATCGACCTCTTTATGGCAGCGTCGGTTTCCGCGAGCCGCTTGATCGCCCTATCCAGCGCGTTCGCATCCGCGCGTCTTGCCGCCGCCAAAAACGGCTCCTGGTCGTTGAAACGCATCTTCAGGACCTTAGCGACATCTCCGCGGTCGGCACCGCGAGACATCATATCCTTTGCAATAAGCAAACGCCTGTAGTTGTACGAGATCAGACCGAGCAACGCGAGCGGCTCTGCACCGTCGTCGAGGATCGTGCCTAACGTGTTGATCGCCTGTTTTCGCCGGCCTGCCACCATATGATCGGTGAGGTCAAAGTTGCTGATCTCTCGTGAGTGAGGTACAAGGGAATTGATAAGGTCCACAGTTACCACGCCGCCGGGCATCGCGGCTGCTGAGAGCTTATTTATCTCATTCGTTAGTCGCCTGAGTTCGGGCCCGACCTGTGAGAGTAACAGCCTAAGCGTTGGTTCGTCGATCTCCGCCGATGCCTTTCGAAACTCTGCCCGGGCCCAATCCGCCAATTCCCGTTCATCGAGGCTCTTAAACTCAACGGCCGCGGTCTTCTCTCGAAGGAACTTGCCCATTTTGCGAACGCCATTCAACTCGTCCGCGATAAATATGACCACAGCCTCGGGTGACGGATCAGAAAGATATTCTGAAAGGGTCGATTCGTGATCCTCCTTGATCGTATCTCGAACGCCGGTCGCAGAGATCCGAACATCCGTAATACGGATGACCCGACGGGACGCCATCATCGGCAATTGCCGTGCGGCCGCGAGGGCCGATCTAAGATTGTCCTCAACATTGAGGCTAAATGAGGATTCGTTAAAATCGCGAAGGTCACCGTCCGCGAACGACCGGTCGGTTATCGTAGCCACGGCCCGATCGCGAAGATAGGTCTCGGGGCCGAACAGCACATAGACGGGTGCTATCTCATTCCGTCGGATCTGGTTTCTGAGTTCATTGCGCGAAAGTACCATCAGGGAATTCCCATTGCGGCCTATTTCTTATCTTCCTTCACACCGATGCCGTTGACGAACGCCGATACCGCGGCCTCGGCAAATGCTCGAGCCATGCGTTCCACTGCGGGATCTTCTTCGTTAAAGAAGGAGCGGGGATCAGATGTGAATTCAAACGAATCCCGGAAGATGAAATTTTGGTTGTCGTACAAGATCTTGTTCTCGCGCAGGTCGCGGATCGTGACCGCTGTGACTATCGTGACCTCATAAACGCGGGCGCGTCCCTCGCTGTCGAGTAGGACGCCCGTGAAATTGAAGTCGCGGATGGTCCCCTCGAGGACCGCGTCGGCTCCGGCTCGCTCACCTTGAACCTTGAGTCCGTTGCCGCGACGGATTATCTCGCGGGTCACGGCCTCGGTAAAGCGCGAATCCACGCGGTATCTCAAACCTCTTGCCTCGGTCTGGAATGCGGGCACCGCAACGACCTTGATATTCTTCGGCAGGCCGGAGTTCGTCACCGGCTTATAACAGTCGGTAAATCCTGTCCCGGCGAAGACTGTGCACGCCGCCAGTATGTATCGCAGATATCTCATCCTATGACCTCTTGAAGAGCTTTCTGCCTATCCAAAGAAAAAGGATGGCCCCAAGAAATCCTGAAACCGCTCCCATAAGGATGAAGCCCCAGTCAGTTCCCTGAGGTTCGCTTTTCGGGTTACCCGGAGCCGGAATATCCGCAAAGGCCGACGCTGCAAGCAGGAAGATCATGGCAGCCAAGCTCGACCCGTTTCGCCTAAAGTAAATAATGCGATCGTTCATACCTTCTCACCCGAATTCTCGACCCGCTCCCAAACCCGCAGTGCAGCTACCGTCTCCTTCACATCGTGAACCCTTAGCAGCCTCGCACCTCGCATCACCGCAATAATTGCGGACGCCAGGCTTCCGCCAAGCCGCTCCGACGGCGGTGCGTTATCGAGTATCTTTCCGATGAACGACTTACGCGAGGTGCCGACAAGTACGGGGTAGCTTTCGAATTCATCTGTGATTCTATCAAGTTTGGCAAGCAACTCTAAATTTTGTTCGAACGTCTTTCCAAATCCTATCCCGATATCGAGAGCGATCTGTCGATCTATCACTCCGGCTTCCCGTGCGGCCTGAATGGACAAGGCCAAACCCGAACGCACCTCGGCAATAATGTCATCGACCGGCGGCTGTGAGTGCATCGTCTCAAATGAACCGCGTGAGTGCATCAGGATCAGCCCAGCACCGCTCGCGGCGGCGATGGCTGCGATGCTGGGTTCCCATCGCAATCCGGAAATGTCGTTGATCAACTCGGCACCGACTTCGACAGATGCTGCTGCAACCTCGCTCTTTGATGTGTCTATCGAGACCGGCGTATCAAACCTATCTGTCATTGCCTTAATGATGGGGACAACACGGCTTATCTCCTCGTCGCTCGAAACTCGGGAGCAGCCGGGACGTGTCGATTCGCCGCCAACGTCCAGGATACCTGCGCCTTCGGCGATCATCTGCTCAGCTCGCTTCAGCGCAGCATCGATCGACGCAAACCTGCCGCCGTCTGAAAAGCTGTCGGGCGTAACATTGAGTATGCCCATTACTACAGGCGACTTAAGCGGGATCTCGCGTTTCGGCGTTTGTAAGAACATATTTTGATATGAGCGTCGCCAAAAGCTCGAAAAGGAGAAAAGTACAAGACTTTTCTCCTTTTCATTGACCTTATCTACTGCCGTTACGCGGTAGCCGGATTGTTCCCGGTTATCGGCGGAAGTATCGGCTTGTTGAAAGGATTTGACGACTCCTCTTCGGTCTCTGAAGATCCGCCATCCGGGGCAGACGGCTTTTCTGTACCATCGAGGGGCAGACCGGCGATCACTCGTCGTATCTGCACGCTGTCAAGCGTTTCGTATTCGAGTAGCGCTTCGGCAAGCCTCACCATCGCGTCGCGGTTATCCTTGATGATCTGCTCAGCTCGCGCATACTGCTCGGCGATAATTCGCTTTACCTCTGCATCGATCTTGATGGCTGTGTCCTCAGAATAGTCGCGGTGCTGGGCGATCTCGCGGCCAAGAAAGATCTGCTCTTCCTTTTTGCCAAACGTGAGCGGGCCAAGTTCGCTCATGCCGTATTCACAAACCATCGCACGGGCGACCTCAGTTGCCTTTTCAATGTCATTTGACGCACCGGTCGTGATACTGCCAATAAACACGTCCTCTGCAATACGGCCGCCCATCGCCATCGCGATCTGGCCCAGTAAATATTCCTTGGTCGCGCTCAGACGATCTTTCTCAGGAAGATACATCGTAACGCCGAGAGCCATTCCGCGAGGAATTATGGTCACCTTATGAACCGGATCAACATTCGGCACCTTGAGACCGACCAGCGTGTGGCCTGCCTCGTGGTAAGCGGTGATCCGCTTTTCCTCATCCGAAATGACCATGCTCTTACGCTCGGCGCCCATCATGACCTTATCCTTGGCGATCTCGAAATCCGCCATGGTCACGACCTTTTTGTTGTATCGGGCAGCGTTTAGGGCCGCTTCGTTAACGATGTTGGCAAGGTCGGCGCCGGTAAATCCCGGAGTGCCGCGTGCTATCACGCTGACATCAACACCTTCGTCGAGCGGTATCTTTCGCGTATGGACCTTGAGAATTCCTTCGCGGCCGCGGACGTCGGGCCTTCCGACAACCACGCGGCGGTCAAAACGTCCGGGGCGAAGAAGTGCCGGATCAAGGACGTCGGGCCGGTTGGTCGATGCCATCAGAATAACACCGTCATTGGACTCAAAGCCGTCCATCTCGACCAGCAACTGGTTAAGGGTCTGTTCACGCTCATCGTGACCGCCGCCAAGGCCGGCACCGCGGTGGCGTCCGACAGCGTCGATCTCATCGATAAAGATGATGCACGGTGCGTTCTTTTTACCCTGTTCGAAAAGATCGCGGACGCGACTCGCACCGACACCGACGAACATCTCGACAAAATCCGATCCCGAGATCGAGAAAAACGGAACGTTTGCTTCGCCGGCGACAGCCTTGGCAAGCAGCGTCTTACCTGTTCCGGGAGGGCCGACCATCAGGACGCCCTTGGGGATCTTGCCGCCAAGCTTTTGAAACTTCTGCGGATCTTTGAGGAACTCGATTATTTCCTGCAGTTCTTCCTTTGCTTCGTCAACGCCCGAGACGTCCTTGAACGTAACGCGTTTTTGCTGATTGTTGAGCAGTTTCGCCTTCGACTTGCCAAAGCTCAAGGCCTTGTTGCCGCCCGCCTGCATCTGACGAAGCGTAAATGCCAAAAAGCCCATCAAAAGGATGAAAGGGAGAGCATTGACCAAAACGAGCCAACCCAGACCGCTTGAGGGCGGCTCGAGCTTGACCACAGTGTCGGTATCTTTCGCAGCGGCATAGATCTGATCGCGGGTCGAATCGCTGGCATCTAGCTTCGCCGTCATTTTTTCATTGCTCTGGCTGACCAGCTCGAGCGTGTCTTGCTTGACGTTGATCTCTTTAATGTCCTTGTTGCGAATTCGCGTCAGGGCGTCGTTGAACGACAACTCTTTTGGCGGCTGCGTTTGCTTCGTCTGCAAATAATAGACGAAGACGAGCGCGCTCGAGATGATCATCAACCAAAGAAGAACTTGTTTTGCCTTAGAACTCAATTTTTACCTCCGCATCGACCATTCACCGAAATGCGATGCAATCTGTTTCGATGAAAGCCGGCGTTCGGATGTTGCACCCGAAGGCGCGCAGACATCCAACGCATCAATCCTTAAGTTTAGACGGCGCAATTTCAATTATCAACCTTATTTTCCTCATATCGGAGCTTGCCTCCCGTTTTGACGACACGCGCTCCGCCGGGTAATTCGGCTGTCTTGCCGCTCTTCTCACTAAGGACCAAACGTTCGATAGCTTGTATATGTTTCAGTTGCAATGACCGCGTTGTTCCGCGGTTTTTGCCCAGCCACGCACGCAGAAACTCATAGAGCAGGTTCTGCGGCATTTCCCGAAGTTCCGTTAGGGCTAACGGCGCCGCATCGACCTCAGGTTTCGGCTGTCCCATATGCTGCATAAGTTCAGCCGTATTCGCCAACGTCTCGACTATATTGGGATTAATATCCTCGAGCAGCGGAAGCAGTATCTTGCGTATGCGAACCCGCTTAAACGCCGTTTCCTCATTCATCGTGTCGTACCGATACTCGACGTTCATTTCGCGGCAAAACCCTTCTGTTCCACGACGTTTTGCCCACTTTAATAGGGGACGGACCAGCATTGACGACGTTCCGCCTAATTGGCGCACCGGACGCATACCGCAAAGGCCGTCCTGCCCGCTGCCGCGAATTAGATTGAGGAGGAATGTCTCGGCCTGATCGTTGACGGTATGGCCGGTGACGACTGCAAATGCGCCAAGATCCTCAGCCGTCTTGGCGAGAAACAAATACCTTGCGTCCCGGGCGTTCTGTTCGAGATTGCCCTCAGCTGAAATGTGGTCGCGGCCGAGGACGAGTTCGATCTTAAGGCGGGTGCAAAGCGACCGGACGAATTTCTCATCCCCCTCGCTTTCATCGCCTCGCAGTTTGTGGTTGAAATGAGCGGCGATCAGCCTGATCGAGAGTTTTTTTCGCCTGATGAGATCATCAAGTGCTAGCAACAAACTGACCGAGTCGGCACCACCGGAAACGGCCGCGATGACCGTCTTTTCCTCGAACGGCATGCCAAGTCTGCGCCATTCGGTGACGAGATCTCGAACAAATTTATGCATGCTAAGGATTCTAGCCCAGGAAACACGCGAAACATACTGAAAAAGGCCGTGAACTAAATTCGCGGCATCCTTCTATTCCGACTAATGATCCCGGATATTAGCTACGACGCGGGGCGTTTTTGATTCAGCAATGTGATCCGAGAGATGCAGACCATCTTACCCTTGTCATTGGTGATCTCGATGCCCCAGACACTCATCGTGCGGCCGGGATAGATCGGTTTTGCCTCTACCGTGATGAGTCCTTTGCTGACCGCACGAAGGTGATTTGCGTTGATCTCGACACCGACCGGGGTGAATCTCGTCAGATCGGCACCGGCGACAACACCAATTGAGGCTGCAGTCTCAGCCAAAAACAGCGAGACTCCTCCGTTCATGATCCCGACGTACTGGTGGACCTTTGGTGTCACCTCCATGGTCAGTACGACGCGGTCAGGCTCGGCGACAACGATCTTGACACCCAGGAACTGAAGCAATTCCCCGCGGCCCGTTTGTTCGATAAGTTCAGTTTTGTCCATCAAGGTAAGCCCTGGCCGAGACAAGTGCCTCCGCCACACGGGCCGGCGATGTGCCGCCGACAGCCGCTTTTGCGGCTAGGGTCGCTTCAACGCCGAGTGCGTCAGCAACATCACCGTCGATCAACTCCGAAAACCGTCGAAGTTCGTCAAGGCCGAGTTCGTTCAACTCTTTACCCTGGTTCATCGCATGAAGAACGGCACGGCCGACGGCCTCATGAGCAGTGCGAAACGGCATACCCTTACGTACAAGATAATCAGCCAGCTCCGTCGCATTCAGATAGCCGCTGGTCGCAGCCTCCAGGGTACGCTCTTCGTCCACGATGGCATTCTCAACGACGATCGCGGCCGTGCGCAGCGAGATCTTGACCGTATCGACAGTATCAAAGACTGCCTCTTTGTCCTCCTGCATATCCTTGTTATACGCAAGCGGAAGACCCTTGATCGTCGCAAGAAGCGACATCGTGTGGCCAAAGACACGGCCCGATTTGCCGCGAAGCAGTTCGAGAGCATCGGGGTTTTTCTTCTGCGGCATCAGGCTCGAACCGCTCGAAACCGCATCGCTAAGGGTAATAAAACCAAACTCGGTAGAACAATAGATGATCAGGTCCTCGGCGAGGCGAGAGAGATGGACCATTATCAAAGAGCAGGCGGACGTAAATTCGATCGCAAAGTCACGGTCAGAAACGGCGTCGAGGCTGTTTGCCGACACGCCGCTAAAGCCCAGATCGGCGGCGACCGCTTTCCTGTCGACCGGAAATCCGGTCCCAGCCAGTGCTCCCGAGCCCAGAGGCATTACGTTGATACGCTCGAACACACCTGCGAGCCTTTCGCGGTCACGCTTCAACATCTCAAAGTAAGCCAGGCACCAGTGTGCGAACATTATCGGCTGCGCCCGCTGCAGGTGCGTGTAACCCGGCAGGACCGCATCGCGAAATCCCTCGGCTACATCGACCATCGCCGCCTGCAGGTCGCGTACAAGCATACCGATCTCATCGATCTCATCGCGGAGCCAGATACGAAATGCCGTGGCGACCTGATCGTTTCGGCTGCGGCCGGTATGAAGTTTTCGTCCGGGATCGCCTATGGCATCGATCAATCTTCCCTCGATGAATGAGTGAACATCCTCGGAATCTGAAGCAAAAAAATTAGGGTCGATCGCCGAATCGGTCAGCAATTGGGTCAATCCACCGGTGATCGCGTCTGCCTCTTCGGCAGAGATCAAGCCGGCACGCTTCAGGCCCGCCGCATGAGCGATACTGCCGCGCACATCGGCGGCGAAAAGCCTTCGGTCAAACCGGAACGAATCGTTAAATTCGGCAAATGTCTCGTGCGGCTTTTCAGTAAAGCGTCCGCCCCAGAGTTGGCCTGATTTGGTCATCTACGTCTCCGTACAGATATAATTGTAGCTTGTCAGAACCGCGAGCGGTAGCGACCGGCATTGCGACGACAAATAGAGATGGACAAAGAGATCAAAAAGGTGGTGCTTGCCTATTCAGGCGGACTTGATACTTCAGCGATGCTACTGTGGCTCAAGGAAACCTACGGCTGTGAGGTTGTGTGCTATTGCGCAGACGTTGGGCAGGGCGAGGAAATGACGGGCCTTGAGGAGAAGGCACTCACAACCGGTGCATCAAGGCTATATATCGAGGACCTTCGAGAGGAATTTGTAAAGGATTTTGTATGGACGGCTGTTAAGGCAAACGCGTTGTATGAGGGCGTTTACCTACTCGGAACCTCGCTTGCACGCCCAGTGATAGCAAAACGACAGATCGAGATCGCGCAACGCGAGGGTGCTGACGCCGTAGCCCACGGGGCCACGGGGAAAGGCAACGATCAGGTACGTTTTGAACTTACGTATTATTCGCTCCAGCCGGACATCAAGGTCGTCGCACCGTGGCGGCATTGGAACTTTAAGGGACGTGCCGAGTTGATCGCGTACTGTCAGCAGCACGGTATTCCGGTGACCGCGACAGCCGAAAAGCCCTATTCGATGGACCGCAATCTGATGCACATTTCCTATGAGGGTGGGATCCTTGAGGACCCTTGGGCAGCACCGCCAGAGAATATTTTCCTTCTGACCAAGTCGCCCGAGAATGCATCAGATGCGGCAGAGGAGATCACCATTTCGTTCGAGAAGGGCGAGCCGGTTGCCATCAACGGTGTCGCCCATGGACCTGTCGATCTGCTCTCACATTTGAACTATCTTGGTGGAGAACACGGTATCGGCCGCGTTGATCTGGTCGAAAATCGTTTTGTCGGCATGAAATCACGCGGGGTATATGAAACGCCCGGAGTAACGATCCTGCAAACAGCCCACCGCGCACTTGAGTCCATCACGATGGATCGCGAGGTAATGAGGCTTCGCGACTCGCTCGGGACCAAGTTTGCCGAGTCGGTTTACTACGGATTTTGGTTCGCACCGGAATTTGAGATCCTCCGCTCGATGATCGACCAGACGCAGGAAACCGTGAACGGTGAGGTCCGCCTCAAACTTTACAAGGGCAATGTGACCGTCAATGGCCGCAAGTCACCGAACTCGCTTTACCGCGAACGCGTCGTTACCTTTGAAGACGACGCCGGCGCCTACGACCAGCACGACGCCGAGGGCTTCATTAAACTGCAGGCGTTGAGACTGAGATTGAGGAACATGGAGTAGGATGAGTACCACCGTGATCGCGAAATGGCACGATGTCGTCAGAAGGCGCGACCCATCGGGGTTGAACGATCTGCTCGCAAACGACGTAGTCTTCTACTCACCCGTTGTACATAGACCACAGGTCGGGAAAGCCATAACGTCGACATACCTCGCAGCTGCCGTGCGCGTATTTGGTAATGAGAGTTTTCGATATGTCCGCGAGGTCATTGGTGAGAGCGATGCCGTTCTCGAATTTGAGACCGAGATCGACGACATCACCGTGAATGGCGTCGACATGATCAAATGGAACGCCGACGGGCGGATCACCGAGTTCAAGGTAATGGTCCGCCCGCTCAAGGCGATCAATCTCATCCATCAGAGAATGGGTGAAATGCTTGCCGCCGCTAACCCAAATATCCCCTAAACTTTGCAGCGCTTGCCGAGTAATTCGGGAAGATCTTGCCGAGATCTTTTGCTCCCAAATGCTTATAGGCGGCTTCTGCAAATACGTCACGGAAGTCGGTAGTGACGTCAAGGTCACGGCCCTCATAGAGCTTGTCGCTTTTTAGTCCGCGAAAGTCGCCATACACCTTGCCGCCCTTGACGGAATTGCCTAGTACGAACATCGCATTTGCATGGCCGTGGTCGGTACCGCGTGTACCATTCTCGCGGGCGGTTCGGCCAAATTCACTCATGGTAAGAACGACAACATCGTCCATGCGCTTGCCAAGATCGGTGTTGAAAGCCGCGATGCTCGCCGCGAAGTCACGTAAGAGGTTGGCAAGCTGTCCCTGTGACGGATTCTGCGGATTGCCCTGATTAGAGTGAGTGTCCCAGCCGCCCATTTCGGCAAACGCGATCTCTAAGCCGATGCCGGCCTTGATCATCTGCGCGATCTGCTGAAGCGAACGCCCTAAAGCAGTCGCCGGATAGACGGCGCCGTTCTCGGGCTTGTATTGAGCGGGGTCAGCCTGCTTTAGGAAGTTCACCGCTTCGAAAGTCTCTTTGCCGGTCTCGCTAAGCGTGTCCTTAGAATTCTGCTCGTAAATGCCCTCAAAGCCTCCCCGCATATTATTTGAGTAAATACCGGCCTTGATCGAGAAATCCGACAGGTTGGTCATCGCGACCGACGGAGCCTTGCCATAAAGGGCGCGCGGCAGCGACTGAGTCATCGCAACGGCGCGGAATGGCGATTCTTCTTTCTTCGATGTCGTCTGCAAAACACGGTTGAGCCAGCCATCCTTGGTACCTTTGTAGCCCGGCGTGCCCGACTCCATGTAGTCCTGCGCGTCAAAGTGCGATCGCGTATTATCGGGCGAACCGGCTGCATTTACGATCGCAAGCCGCTTGTCTTTCCAAAGCTGCTCGAATGGCTTCATCGACGGATGTAGCCCAAAGTATCCGTCTAGGTCGATGGCACCACCATTCTCGGTCGGCCTTTTGATCGCGATGTTCCGGCGAAGGTTATAGTACTCGCTCTCGCCGTATGGTACGACCATGTTAAGGCCGTCGACCGCGCCGCGTTGAAATATCGTGACCAGGACCTTTTTCTTTCCAAAGCCCTTTGCCGCCGTCTGAGCTGCCGCAAATTGATGGAGAAATTCAGGGGCCGCGGCCATCAGCCCAAAGCTCGCGAGGCCGATGCCGCCAGTCTTCAAAAAATACCGTCTGTCCATGAATGCTTACCTCTAACAAACAATTATCAACCAATGCTTAGACGATAGATCACCGCAGTTTGTCGGTTTTTTTTGTATTTGTCACGATGCGATGTTGATAATAGAGTAGTTGATACGAAATGCGCGAGGAACTAATCAGGCTCATTATGGAAAGGCTCGTCCGTGATGCTGACGCGATCAGGGCGGAGTATGCGGCTGAGAAAGGCGTGACCGCAAAGCACGTGGCCATCGACGATCTACTGCCGGAGGAGATAGCCCATCGGATCGCGGCAGCCTTCCCACCGACGAATAAGATGCGGCTGATCGACAGCTTTCGCGAGCGTAAGTTCAATGCGAAGAATCTCGACGACTTTGACCCGATAATATCCGACATCACATTCGCCTTTCAGGACGAACGAGTGATCGATACGGTCGCGGAGTTGACCGGCATCGAGGACGCCGTCGGCGACCCGCATCTTTACGCAGGCGGACTGAGCGCGATGGAACGCGGCCATTTCCTCAATCCGCATCTCGATAATTCTCACGACGGCGAGCAGAAGAACTATCGCGTACTCAACCTGCTATACTACATCACTCCGGACTGGAGATCGGAAAACGGCGGAAACCTTGAACTTTGGGATATCGACGTCACGCAGCCGCTCGAGATACCGAGCCTTTTCAACCGTCTCGTGCTAATGGGTACCGGCGATAAAACGTGGCACTCGGTAAATGAGGTCAAGGCCGACGACGCCCGACGCTGCGTTTCCAACTATTACTTTTCGCCCCACAGTCCGAATGGCTATGAAACTTCGCATGTCACTTACTTCATGGCACGCCCCGAGCAAAAGCTGCGCAGACTGATCACAAAGGTTGACAGCGATCTGCGTACCGTCCTGCGAAAGGTCAAGCCCGACGGCTTTGCAAAGAAGGATATTTATGAAAAGAAGTAGTGTTCACCTGATAATTACTTCGTCCACAAAGATCCACGGATCCCCGCCTGCCCCGAGATGCCACGACGGGATCTTGCCAAAATTATCTGCTCGGACCCTAATGTAACGCGCGGTGATCGGATCGATGTCGAACAAGAACTCTTTCACCGTTGGTTTGGTGTCTTTCGTCGGATAGTTTGGCCTAAAGTCCTTGATCTCTGTATATTTCACACCGTCCTCCGAGGCCTCAAAACGGACCCTGTCCGGGAACCAGATCCACGGATCAACGACCTGCAAAAAACTCGCCCCAATGACTTTAACAACCGTCGGTCTGCCAAGGTCGATGACCGCTTCGAAAGGCTTGCCCTGATAGCCCTGCCATTCCCCGCTAGCGAAGTTGACCGTTCCACGAATGCCATCGATCACGCCGTCGTCCCCGCCGCCGGTGTATTGCGTGCTGTACGGGTATTTCAGCTTAACATTCCAATCGTTCGGCCGTTTCTTAAGTACTGCCTCCACCGGAAAACTCACCTGACCTTTTGGACCAATGGCGACGGCTTTCACCATCGTCGTCTGGTCCACAGTTAATGGGCCCGAGAATTTCGCGGATGCCGCAGTTGGCAGGCTGCCGTCCGTCGTGAAGTGAATTGACGCGTTTTGGCTAATGCTTGCAATAGCTACACTCGAACTGTCTCTGAATGTTCGGTCACCGGTGATCACCGGAACTGCGACCGTATCAATATCAATTGAGGAGAGCGGAAACTCAGTAAATGCGGACATAACCGGCTGATCGTTCATCGCAAATTCGAGCAAACCACCTTTCATAAGGTCGGCGTGGGTTATGTAGGCTTTCTTATAAGGCTGGCCGTTGAGCTTGGCGTTGAGAATATACGTGTTCTTAGCAGAGATATTCTTTGCTTTGATAGTAAAGGTCTTGCCGTTCTCCAGCCGGTACGTCATCTCGGGAAACAGCGGCGTTCCAAAAACGTACACCCCGTCCCCCGGAGCGACCGGATAGAAGCCGCTCGCCGACATGATGTACCACGCCGACATCTGGCCGCAGTCTTCGTTGCCGATGAGACCGTCGGGTGTCGGCTTGTAAAATTCGTCCATTATATTTCGGACGTACTTTTGTGTCTTCCACGGCTCACCGGCGTAGTTGTAAAGGTATGTGATGTGATGCGAAGGCTCGTTGCCGTGGGCGTACTGGCCGATCAGGCCGGTAAGGTCAGCCTGCTCGCGTCCGCCGAGTTTCTGGTCGGTGGTAAAAAGTTCGTCGAGCTTCGCGACAAATTTCTCTCGCCCGCCCATCAACTCCATCAGACGCGAAACATCCTGCGGCACAAAGAACGAATACTGCCACGAGTTTCCCTCGGTAAAGCCGAATGTCACCTCATTCGGAGCGAAAGGTTCGACAAAGCCGCCGTTCTTTTTCGGGCGGAAGAAGCCGATCTTCGGATCGAAAAGATTTTCGAAGTAGCGTGCCCGTGCCGAGTATTTTTCAATGTCGGATCGCAGGCTTCCAGCCTGCGGGTGATTCGCAGGCAAGCTGCCTGCGATCCGACGAGCCATTTGTGCGATGCACCAGTCGTCATAGGCGTATTCGAGCGTTCGCGACACGGATTCGTTCTCGTCTTCCATCGAGATGTAGCCGCGCTTCTTGTAGCCGGCTAGGCCGAAATGGTCGAGTTCGGCCGAGTGTTTCGCTGCGGCGTAGGCCTTTTCGTAATCAAAGCCTTTTATGCCCTTTGCCATCGCATCGGCAATGACCGAGACCGAATGATAGCCGATCATGCAATCGGTCTCGTTCGCCGCCAGCTCCCAAACCGGCAGGCGGCCGCCCTGCTCGTATTGGCGGATGAACGTGTTGATAAAATCGACCGTTCGCTTCTGGTCGATGATCGTGTACAGCGGATGTGCCGCCCGGAATGTGTCCCAGAGCGAGAAGACGGTGTATTGGTTCGAAGTTGCCGAGGCCCGCGCGTTAGCAAGGGCGATATCCGAACGTTGAGCCTTTCGCCCTTGCTCACGCGCGGGCTTTTGCATTCCGTCGGAAACGTTGTGAACCTTCTTATCCATGCCCAGATACGAACCGTCGACATCGTTAAAGATATTCGGCTGGATCATCGTGTGATAAAGCGCCGTGTAAAACGTCGTCGTCTGAGCGTCAGTCCCGCCCGAAACCTCGATCTTCGACAGCTCCTTGTTCCAAGCCGCCTTTGCATCGGCACGGACCTTATCAAAATCCCAGCCGGGAAGCTCGGCAGCGAGATTTTTACGGGCACCTTCGATGGAGACGTGGGAAATGGCGACCTTGAGCAAAATCTGATCGCCAGCCTTTGGCGAGAAGGCGAAGAAGGCACTAACCTTCTTACCTCCTTTTTCGAATATTGCGATTTCTTCAAATGAACGCGAAAACTCTGCCACGAAGTAAACAGTTTGGTCCTTCGCCCAAGATGAAGAGCGACGGTATCCTTCAATCCGCTTTTTATCAACGATTTTGAAATCGCCTTCTAGAAGCTTGTCACGCCATTTTAGATCAAGGCTAACGCCGGCTTTACGTGACTGAGGAAACGAGTATCGATGAAGTCCTACTCGATGGGTCGCCGTCAACTCGGCAGAGATCTTCTGATCGGCAAGTTTAACGGAATAGTAACCAGGTGTAGCAACCTCATCCGAATGTGAGAATTTGGAAGCATACCCAGGATAATTGTCAAAGTTCGGCGGTTTTGGACTCTCGTATTCGGCAATAGCGGGCATGAACAAAATATCGCAATAATCCGGAATGCCCGTGCCGTTCAGGTGCGTGTGCGAAAAGCCGTAGATCGTGTCGTCGGAGTAGTGATAGCCGCTCGATCCGTCCCAGTTGTCGATGCGTGTGTCGGGCGAGAGTTGCACCATTCCGAAGGGCATCGTCGCTCCGGGAAAGGTATGCCCGTGGCCGCCGGTGCCGATGAACGGGTTGACCCAATTGGCGAAGTCTTTGGTCTGGGCGGCGAGGCCGATCGATAATGTGAGTACGGCAAGACTGACGAAGAATTTGGTTTTCATGCTATTTCCAATTGACCACCTTCAGAACGATCCTTTTGTAGTCGTCTTTTTCATAGAGGACGCCGATGCGGTCCTTATCTATCAGAACGATATCAGAATATGCCGTGATATCACGTCCTTTGGGATCGGCGACACCATCGATCGCGATACTTTTCGTCCACGTTAGGCCTTCGTCACGGCTTATCCGCAAGGTCAGGTTATTGCGGTTTCGCTGATCCGCGTTATTCGAAAATGCGAGGACCTTTCCCGTTATCCGCAGCAGGCTGCCCTCGCACACGGGGTCGGGCAAGCGGCGGTCAAAACCGGCTTCCCGCCAACTCTCACCGCCGTCATCGCTTCTGGCCGTAATTCGGTATCGCTGATCGCCTTTCTGGTTTCGGGCGTTGAGCAATATGCTGCCGCCTTTGAGTTCCGCCGCGGTCGATTCGTTGCTGCCGGCGATGCCGATGTCGTTACTGACCTTGAACGAAACGCCATGATCGTCGGTGAAGAATCCGCTCGCCATGTAATCTTCAAAATTCTTCGACGGCTCGCCCTTTGAGTAATTGACCGGGACAAATATTCTACCGCGGCGCTTCCCTTCTGTGAGCTGTATCGCGTGTCCCGGCGTATTAGCGTACGAACGCCAATCCGCACGCTTAACCTGCGAGGTGATGTTGACCGCCGCTGACCATGACCGGCCTTCGTCGATCGAGGTCTTGAACCACACCTCGCGAGTGCCGTTACCGCGTCTGACCTCTTGTTCGTTCTTATCGCCGGTGTTGTAGAAAAGGAAGATCCGCCCTCTAGGGTAACGTCGATCAAGCTCATCCACGACCGGTGCCGGATTGCCCGCCTGCATCGAGCCGTACTCAGCAACGACCTGCAGTTCAGACCAAGTTTTTCCGTTGTCGTTGCTGGACCTTAAGACAATATCGATATCGCCAAAGTCACTCCCGCCTTTTCGTCTCGCCTCGGCAAACGCTAGAAGCTTACCTGACCTTAGCTTTATGATCGCAGGTATCCGGTAGGTTGCGGCTCCGTCTTTGCCGCTTTCGAACACCACATTGTCCTGACTAAGTACAATGCTCGACAGGACCGTGGTGATCATAAATATGCGAAGTGACATCAACATATATGTAAGTCGCATCAACCTCGTTTACATTCCGCTGTCGAATAACTGCAGCGTCGAGAGTACCGGACACGCCTTAGAATCTTCGATCACTATCCTGATCTTGCTTGTTCTCGCCATAGGAAATCGTACGATCCGCTTGTACCCGATCGTTGTCCCGTTTGCTTTTTTGACAAATTCGCTTCCGTTCCAGATCCGCACCGAAAACCTTCGAACACGTTGGCCGAGCGCGATGTTCTCCTGTAACAGAACGGCGTCGATCTCTGTCTCGCGGCCGAGGTCGAGCGTGAGCGAAGCATTCGTCACGCCGTCGTCGGTCGCCCAATATGTGTTAAATGAATCGTCAAGCACATTCGACGCCGCAAAACGCTTATCACCGCCGCGCACGTTTGTCGCTGTGATCTTGCCCTTGGCAAGGTTGACGCCAAATGCCTTTTCGCGTGCGGCCCTAAACTCCATCAATCTCGCGATGTCGTTCTCATTGACGAGGCCGCGGCGGTCGACGCCGACATTGAGGAGCAGGTTACAGTTGCGGCCGACCGAGCCGAGATAGATCGACATCAGGTCGGCAACGGATTTGAGTTTCTTATCTTCCTCAGCGTGGTAGAACCAGCCCGGACGGATCGAGACGTCGCATTCGGCTGGCAGCCAAGTCGTGCCGTTCTCGTCGCCGCGATTGAGGGCTTTTTCGTCGGCAAAGCCGGGAAACGAGCCCTCGTTATCGCGCATTGACCAATTAGTCTCGCCGGCGAGCCCGCGCTCATTGCCGACCCAGCGGATGTCCGGCCCGGCGTCGCTGAAGATGATCGTCTCGGGCTGTAGGCTCTTTATCGTCGAGAAAAATCCGCCGAAATCATACACCATCCGCTTCTTGTTATCGTTGGCACCGTCGAGCCAGGATTCGAAAATCGGGCCGTAATTCGTAAGCAGCTCGCGCCACTGTTGTTTGTAGATCTTGTTGTACTGCGGTGTGCCGTATAGCGGATGATTGCGGTCCCACGGAGAGATATAAATGCCGAACTTGAGGCCGTATTCGCGGCACGCGGCAGAAAGCTCCTTGAGAACATCGCCTTTGCCGTCGCGCCATTTCGAGTTCTTGACCGAATACTCCGTCGTCGCCGACGGCCAAAGGCAAAAACCGTCATGGTGTTTAGCCGTGATGATGATGCCTTTCATTCCGGCGTCGCGAACCACACGCGCCCACTGCCGTGCATCGAACGCCGTCGGATAAAAATCTGTCGCCGGCGCCCGGCCCTCGCCCCATTCGTGGTCGGTAAAGGTGTTCATCCCAAAGTGGATAAAAGCGTAGTATTCCAGCTTTTGCCAGCTGAGCTGTGATCTGGTTGGGACGGGATCGATCGGTTTCGGCGGAGGGTTTGCGTTCGCCAAGGCCGCCAATAGAGCGATCACCGGCAGGCACGTCGAAAATCTGTTAACAACTTGCAACATCTTGCCGGGAACGCAGCCGCCCTCGGCTGCAAAGCGTCCCTTTAAGGGCGCTCACGAACACTGGACTCATTCAACAAATGAGCTATTAACTCTCAACGGTTAGTGGACCAATTCGCCGCCGCCTATCTGCCTGAGGCCCTGTCCCTTGATACCCCAACGAAAACGGAAATGAGCATCGCCGCCGCGGTGGTTGTAGCGCAGGCTTATCCTATGGAGTCCAGCTTTAAGAGGAACGACGACCGATCTCATCTTGCGGTCCTTGGTCCCGGCGTCGTTGATGACCATTTTACCGCCCAGGACAAACGTTGTATCCCAGGTGGAATCAACCTGAAATTCGTAGATGCCGTCCTGTGTCGCTTTGAAATAGCCGTCGAATTGCACGCCATACGGCACCTTAAGGTCGATCTGTTTTTCAAATTGCGTGACAAATATCGAGCGGGTTTCACCTTCGAGCTTTCTCGGCTCGCCGCTGTCGGTTGGCACCAAGAGGGAGTAATTCACGCCCGGCTTGGTCTCGGCCAGGGTGACCGGTTCCCGCATCGCTCCACGGACTATTGTTGCTGCATAAACGACGCTTTTCCGCCCCAAGGCATTTACGACGACCGTCTTTAGCGTGGCGGAATTGTCTTCATCGAGAGTGATCTCGATCGGACCGGAATATCTTGCGGAAGTATCGTCCGGAGTGGAACCGTCTGTAGTAAATAAGACTTTCGTTCCTGGTGCCGGGGTGAGCGTGATCAGAGTCCGTTCGCGATCGGTGATGATATTCTTGAGCCCTTCAGGCTCGGGAATTCGGTAATTTACATTTTGACGGTCCAGCAACGACAGGTTGCCGGCGAGGCGACGTTTGAAGTCAGCGAAGTTCTTGTTTTCTGGCGTTGACCACACGCTCTCGGCGATGGCGAGCATTCTCGGGAATGCCATATATTCGACCTTATCGCCGGTTTCGATGTACTCGGTCCAGATGTTAGCCTGCCCGCCGAGGATATATTTTTGTTCGTCGGCGGTCAGCTCTTTCGGCATAGGGTCGAACTGATATACCTTTTCGAGCGGAAGATATCCGCCGATGTTTAGCAGTTCGTATGCGGGATCGCCCTGGCCGTAGTCGAGATAGCAAAAATCTGTAGGCGTCATGATCACGTCATGTTTTGCCTTGGCCGCCTCGATGCCGCCTTTCATACCGCGCCAGCTCATGATGGTCGCGTTCGGAGCGATGCCGCCCTCGAGGATCTCGTCCCAGCCGATGATCTTTTTGCCCTTTGAATTTACGAATTTTTCCATTCGGCGAACAAAATAGCTCTGCACCTCGTGCTCGTCCTTGAGATTTTCGCGTTTCTTCAACTCCTGAACATAGGGCGACTCTTTCCAAAAGTCTTTCAAGACTTCGTCACCGCCGATATGAATGTACGGCGATTCGGGAAATAGCTTGATCGTCTCGTCCAAAACGTCGTCGAGGAACTTGAACGTCTCTTCGGTCGGACAGAAGACTTCCTTGAAGATGCCCCATGTCTTTTTCACTTCGTACTTGTAATCGCGTCCGGCGCATCCAACGCCGAGTTCAGGATAAGCCGCCAGAGCAGCCGAGGCGTGCCCCGGCAGCTCTATCTCGGGCACAACGTTGATGTATCGTGCCTTTGCATAGGCTACGACATCCTTGATCTCCTGCTGAGTATAAAAACCCTCGACCGGACGGCCGTCGCCCTTGAAAACAGTAGAGTAAACGCCCTCATGACTCTCCGACCGCTTAGAACCGATCTCGGTCAGCTTGGGATACTTCTTGATCTCGATCCGCCAACCCTGGTCGTCGGTCAGATGCCAGTGAAAGGTGTTGAATTTGTACTGCGACATGAGGTCGATGAACCTTTTGACGTAAGAAACCGGCATGAAATGACGAGCGACGTCGAGGTGCATGCCGCGATAGCCAAATCTGGGATTATCCGATATCTCAACTTCGGGGAGTTTGGCTTCATTTTTGAATTCCGTCGGAATCAGTTGGATCAGCGACTGCAGGCCGTAAAAAACGCCCCGTTCGTCGCCAGAAATTCTTATAGTATCAGGCGATATCTTCAAGAAGTACGCTTCCGGCCTAACGACTGGAGAGCCAGTTTGCGAGAGGATTGCAAATTGAATGACATTCTTAGCCTGCGGTTTGTTCGTTGTCTGAAGTTCAAATCCGTAGTTGCGTTTGATGAGTTCGTTAAGCATCGCGCTGAACTTACGGCCCGAATCGGAAACAGCCAGGATCTTTGTTTTCTTGCTCAGCGTGAACGAGCCCGCTCCGCGATCAATGGATGCGGCCTTTGGAATGAGATTTATCTCGTCAGATTGAGCGAACGCGAAAGACACAAACAGAAGACAAAATGCGGCTGCGAAGAGCGAGTATTTCATTGTTAATGATCGGAACTTTTTTGGATTCGAACTTCGCTCCAATCATAACAAATCCAGAAACTCATTCAATTCGGACGGCACCGGCTGTTCAAATTCCATTCGTTCAAGGGTTTGGGGATGGACAAACGAGAGTTTTTCAGCGTGGAGGAAGAACCTCTGCATCGACGCTATCGCATTGCGAACGGTTATGTCGGCGACGGTGTTGTCGCGGCCTTCGTTGTAGATCTCGTCGCCAACGACAGGGTGGTTGATATACGCCATGTGAACGCGTATTTGGTGCGTGCGGCCTGTTTTGATCTCGACCTCTAGAAGCGTGAATTTCGCGTAACGTTTTCGCACTTTCCACAGGCTGAGAGCGCTGCGGCCATGGCCGGCGACCTTCATCCGCAGGCGATTGTGTTTGTTGCGGCCGATCGCAGCCTCGATCTTGCCGGTGTTCTGCTCGGGCGAACCGTGAACGAGAGCAACATACGATTTGTAGACCTGTCGCTCACGAAACTGCTCGGACAACGCCTCGTGAATCTCGTCAGTTTTGGCGACGACGATCAGTCCGGAAGTGTCTTTGTCTAAACGATGGACGATTCCGATACGGATGCTGTCGGGATCGGTGCGGTTCTGCTCGGCAAACGACTCGGCAAAATGAAACGCGATCGCATTCGCCAGTGTGCCGCTCTGTACACCGGCTCCGGGATGGACGACCATCCCGGCAGATTTGTTGATGACAGCGAGGTACTCGTCTTCATAAACGATATCGAGCGGAATATTCTCGGGCTCAAACCTTGCCACCGGAGCCTCGACCAGGTCGATCTCGATCTCGTCACCTTCTCGTACTTTGTAAGAAGGCTTAACTGCCTTTTCATTGACCAGAACATCTTCGTTCTCGATCAGCCGCTGAAGCCGCGAACGAGACCATCCCTCGACCCTTTCGGTCAGAAATGCATCGAGACGTTTGCCTGTATCAACGCCAGTGGGAATTAGGACAGAGGACGATTGGACTTCGATCACGTGGCGGTTTGGGCCTCGGCCCGCGAAACAGATCTAAGCCGCCAAATCATAAAGATCACTGAAGATGCGGCAACGATCAGGCTAACGATCTGTGATGTTGAAAGCCCGGTAAGTGTAGTCAGTCCAAAGAGATCACCGCGAGGGTCATCGCGAATGAACTCGATCGAAAACCTAAAGATCGAATAGATGATCCCATAAGCGATCAAGATCTGACCGTCAAACTTCTTTCTGCGGTGCAGCCAAAACAGAAGGCCAAATACGGCCAGCATCGTAAACGACTCAATAAGCTGCGTTGGGTGAAGGTGAAGGTCACCACCATCGGGCCCGTATATCGGAACGCCGGTATATTCGTTACCAAGCTTGGAAAAATGAACTCCCCAGGGAAGATCGGTCGGTTTGCCCCAGCAGCAGCCGGCAGCAAAACAGCCCTGACGCCCAAAAGCCTGTCCCAAAGCAACCGCAGGGGCGAATGCGTCGGCGACCTTCCAAAATGGAAGCTTGTAGTAGCGGACGATGACCACTACAGCTAGAAATCCGCCTATTAGCCCTCCGTAAAACACGCCGCCCGAACGCAAAAAATCTAGTGTAAATACCTGAACATTCTCCTCGACAAAGAACATCAGGACCTTTGAGCCGACCAACCCGCCAACCAGTGTCCACAATCCCAGGTCGTAGATATTGTCTCGTTTAAGGCCGTCTCGAGCAGCCAGTCGCGATGCGGCAAATAGTGCAAAGAGCATGCCCAACGCCAGCCAGATGCCGTACGTCGTCACCGGAAAAGAGCCTATTCGGAATAATTCAGGGTACATCGCTAGTTGCCTGCTGGTTGCTGGTTGGTTGGGGCCTCGGCCTTTCTCTTAGAAAAGAGCATGTCCAATAGAAGCAGCCCGGCGCCGACACAGATAGAAACGTCAGCGACGTTAAAGGTCGGATAGTGCCAACTCCCAAACTGAACGTCGATAAAATCGATCACGAAGCCAAGCCTCAGCCGGTCGGTCACGTTGCCGGCAATACCGGCAAGCAACAGAGCCAGAGCTCCTAAAATTCGGTCATCGCTTCTTGGTGTTCGCCAGAAAAAATAAAGGACCAGCACTGCCGCTATGAAAGCCACAGCCGAGAGGCCCCAACGTCCCGCGTCGCCATGATCGTCAAACATTGAGAATGCGACACCGGTATTCGTTGCATACGCAAAATTAAGGAAGCCGCCGATGATCGGCCGATCGCCCTCGAACCTCAAGACACGCGCCGCCCATGCCTTCGACGTCTGGTCGATCATGAAGACACCGCCTGCGATCGCAAGGTATGCCAACTTCCAGATGATGCCGCGCTTGGTCATTTAGTTCTTTTTGAGCTCGATCTGCGGACGCGGCTCGGCGAAAAACGTCTTGTTAACTATTTTCCACTCGCCGTTGATCTTTAAGAGTGACATATAGTCGGTAAACTTTGCGCTCGGATAATCGAGAATGATCTTAGCAAAGGCAGCGTTTCCGACGACCTCGACCGAAGCGATCCATCTCTTCCGTTTCGACTCATCTGCGGCCGGTTTGCCGGTTGCTCCTGCAATATATTCGGCAAACGAACGCGTTGTATACTTCCCGTCTCGAATAAAGATCAACTGGCCCTCGGTATGAAACGCCTTCTTAAAATACTCGCCGTCGCCCGTTGCGTGCCCCTTGAGATAGTTCTCAAGCGGGATCTTAACCAACTCCATGTCGTTCGCCTGTCCGTAAGAGACGGCTGAGAACGCAAATACAAGCAATGCAGCCACAAAGCCAGCTCTTTTCATTTAAGTCAGCTCCTCAAGACCAATCGGATGTGCCGGAACCACAGCGAACTTCACCGTGTTTCACTCGCCTACTCAGTATACGGAAATATTGCCTTCGGCGCTTTATACCGCCGCCACCAGTCAGCGTAGCAAACATCCGTGCAGCCAATGGCGTAATGTACGACTTTCCATCTTCCGGCGGTCTTTCTGAGGATCGCAAAAAAGTTGTTGTCGAACATATCGGCGTCGATCGCCCGCTGATACGGCGTACCGCGATAATTCGGCCGGCCGCCTTCCGGCGTTTGCGGATCACCGCCGAGGAACGCCCAGTTTCCCGACACATTGAAATGCTCGGCCGCAAATATGATCTTTTGCTTCAGCTCTTTTTCAACGGGCACGCGTAGAGCATCAAGTATTGCCTTTCGTTCCGCCGAGCCTTTTTCCGGCGTGTAGACCGCCTGGCCGGCAGCAACACCGGCGAACAGGATCGTTATCGCAAACAAAATTAACGGCCTTTTCAGCATATTTCCTCCTTCGCCTCGGCAGCTTTGACTATCTCGGGCAGAGCATCGGCACAGCGTTCGCAAACGGTCGGCCATTGGTTGAATTCCCCGACGCGTGTGGAATAGTTCCAACAGCGTTCGCATTTTTCCCCGTCAGCCTTACGGATCTCGACGGCAAACTTTTCGTCCTCATGCACCTCGACCTGAGATACGATAAAGATATAGCGAAGCTGTTCATAATATTCGAGTAGGAATCGTGTCGTCTCGGCGTCAGTCGTCAACACGACCTTTGCCTCGAGCGAAGAGCCGATCTGCTTGTCGTTGCGAGCCGTTTCGAGCGATTTGAGAACTTCGTCGCGGATCGCGAAGACGCGTTCCCAGCGCTCGATCAATTCCGCATTATCAGTTTTGGAGACCTCGGGAAACTCCGCAATGTGTACCGACGCGACATCGCGTGCCGGCAGATTCTCCCACGCCTCGTCCGCCGTGTAGGCCAGCAGCGGAGCCATTAGCCGGCAGAGCGAATCTGCGATCTTGTAAAGCGCGGTTTGAGCAGCACGTCTCGCTTCGGATTTCGGAGCGAAGATGTACAACCGGTCTTTGATGATGTCGAAATAGCGGGCCGACAACGTGACCGTGCAGAAATTGTAGAGTGCATTGTACGCTGCCTGAAAGTCGTACGCTTCGTATCCGGCGAGTACTTTCTCATTCAGGTCGTCGAGGCACGCAAGGGCCCAGCGATCGACCTCTTCCATACGATCGAGGTCGACCGTGTCCGTCGCCGGGTCAAATCCGTCGATGTTGCCGAGAGCATACCGCAGCGTGTTGCGCATCTTTCGGTATGCATCGACGACGCGGAGAAGGATCTCGTCCGAGCATCTCACATCCTCTGTGTAATCAACCGCCGCCGCCCATAGCCTCAAGACATCTGCACCCGAACGGTCGATGATCTCATGCGGTGCCGTCACGTTGCCGAGCGATTTCGACTGCTTCTTGCCCTCGCCGTCGACGACCCAGCCATGAGTGATGATCTGTTTGTAAGGTGCCGCATCGTGTGCCGCGATGCCGCAGCTAAGGCTCGAATTGAACCACCCGCGATACTGATCGCCGCCTTCGAGGTAAACGTCTGCCGGAAAGCGGAGCGTCTCGCCCCGCGTTTCAAGCACCGCAACGCAACTCGAACCCGAATCGAACCAAACGTCGAGAATGTCTGTCTCTTTTCTAAAATCTCCGCCGCCGCATTTCTCGCACTTGTAACCGTCGGGCAGCAATTCACTTTCCGGCCGCGCATACCACGCATCTGCGGTTTCCTGGGCAAAGATGTCGGCGACATGATCGACGATCTTCGGGTCTGCGACCGCCTCTTCGCATCCGCTGCAATAAAAAACGGGTATCGGCACGCCCCAGAAACGCTGTCGCGAGACGCACCAATCCGGCCGCCCTTTGAACATATTTGACATGCGGCCTTCGCCCCAAGCCGGATGCCATTTGGTTTTGCCGATCTCCTCCAATGCTCGCTGCCGTAAACTCGAGCCGTCAACTGCCTCGTCCATCGAGACGAACCACTGCGGCGTAGCCCGAAAGATCACGGGATTCTTACATCGCCAGCAATGCGGATAGCGGTGAGCATACCTTTCTGAGTGAAGGAGCATACCGCGTTCGCGTAAGAATTCGACGATCTTCGGATTCGCGTCAAAGATATCCTGACCTGCAAAGTGTTCAACCTCATCGATGAATCTTCCTGCCGAATCGACCGGATTGTAGATCTCAAGGCCGTATTTCTTACCGATGTGAAAGTCGTCCGCACCATGGCCCGGAGCCGTGTGGACGCAGCCTGTCCCACTCTTTTTGGCGGACTTGTCCTCAAAACGTACATCCAATTCGACCTCGGCATCGGCTTCGCCCAGGGTGACATGCTCGCCATTCATGATCAATGACGTACGATCTAGCCAGGCATGCTTCGCCTCCATACGGTCGAGCTTTAAGCCCTTGAATCGAGCAAGTTCCTTCGCATTTTCCAATCCGCATGTTTCACCGAAAGCGGCGGCTAGTTCGCTGGCGACGATGTAAACCTCGCCATTCGCCTCGACCGCCGAATAATCAAAATCCGGATGCACGGCGATGCCGAGATTCGCGGGTAGCGTCCACGGCGTTGTCGTCCAGATGACCACAAATACATTTTTGCCGGCTAGTGCCGCGTCGATATCGGCCGGATCTGTCTTCATCGGAAACTTCACATAAACGCTCGGCGATGTGTGTTCCTTGTACTCGACCTCGGCCTCGGCGAGGGCAGTCTGGTCATAAGTGCACCAGTAAACCGGCCGTAGGCCTTTGTAAACAAAGCCGCGTTCTAGAAATCTTCCAAATAGTCTTGCGGTAGACGATTCGTACTCGGCCGACATCGTCAGATACGGATCCTTCCATTCGCCGAGGATGCCTAGCCGCTGAAAGTCGCGCGTCTGTCCGTTCATTGCCGTCGATGCATGCTCGCGGCATATGCGACGGAAAGTGGCGACCGGCAGATCGTTCTTGTTCTTACCTTTCTCAGCAAGCTTTTTTTCAACAAGCGTCTCGATCGGCAGCCCGTGGCAATCATAGCCCGGCACATATGGAGCATCGTAGCCCATCATCGAGCGTGTCTTGACGACAAAATCCTTCAGGATCTTGTTGAGAGCGGTGCCGATGTGAATGTCGGCGTTGGCATACGGCGGCCCATCGTGGAGGATAAATTTGTCGCGGCCACGCCGTGCCTCCATCACCTTTTCGTAAAGCCCCATTTCCTGCCATTTCTTCAGACGCGCAGGCTCCATCTGGCCGAGATTCGCCTTTTGCGAGAAATCGGTCCGCGGTAAGTTAACTGTTTTCTTCAGATCCAGTGCTTCAGTCATACGTCAAACAAACTAAAAGTCCCAAGCCATGTTTGACTTGGGACCGATGAGCAAATCTTCATATGCCGCTCAGCTACAGCTGAGCGAGGTCCCGCCTAATGTCTATTGTAATGGGCGATGGCCTCCGCATAATTCAAGTAATAATAACATAGCCCATAAGATTATTCTTCCTCAACCGTGCACAACAGCGGATACTCTCTTGCTCGTGCCAGATTGATCGCCTTGTCGCATTTCATTGTTGCGATCTCGTACGGGTAAACACCGGCAAGGCCGACGCCTTCGTTGTGGACCTTTAGCATGATAGTGAAAGCCTCTGCCTCGGTTCGAGCGAAGACGTATTGCAGGACGAACACAACGAAATCCATCGTTGTGAAATCGTCGTTGTGCAGCAGGACCTTGAAGAGCTTTGGCTTTTCGAGCCTGGTCTTTTTCTCGGGCAGTACGTCGACGCCGTCGTGCTCAATGTCGGGAAATCCAGCCATCCGACAATTAGATTAGCATAAGGTGAAGTTCAGATTGACGTTAGACTCTTGCCTCGACGGTAGCTTTGCGTTCGAGCTTGCCCCAGCCGACGACGGCTCCGCGAATAGCGGTATAAACGGACTTGACCATCACCCAGTACATCACCTGACGATAACCGAACCTTTGGATCAGGAGCCAGCCAAGAAGTAGCTTCTGCTCGCCCTTTTCCATCAGGAATGCGGCAAATGCACCGAACCAATCGACCGCCAGGAAGAGTGCGTAATAAAAGAGCACTTCGTTCAGGTTGGTCGGCGTGTGAGCGTATTCCTGCTGGTGCGACAGCGCGCTCAGTGCAGCGGCGACCATCGTCCAAACGAACATCAGGTCCATGATCGGCGAGATCAGCGGGAAGAGCACTTGAAAGATCCAGATGTTCGGCATCGCAATGAAGCCGAGTGTGCCATACTTCGGATTAAGCAGCGCGTCCTTGTGCTTCCACATGCACTGCAGCGTGCCGTAAGACCAGCGGAAACGCTGCTTGGCGAGATTTCGCAGACTGTCCGGAGCTTCGGTCAAGCCGATCGCAGCCTCCTCGTAGCCGATCTTATAGCCGAGCTTTCGCACTTGAATGGTCAGGTCCTGGTCCTCTGCCAACGTGTCGGACGAGAAGCCGCCAGTTTCCTCGAGCACCGAACGCCGCCATGCGCCCACTGAACCCGGGACGACCGTAATACAATTGAGAGACGAGAATGCACGCCGGTCAAAGTTCTGTGAGGTCACGTATTCCAGTGCCTGCCATTTCGTGACAACGTTGATGCGATTGCCGACCTTGGCATTGCCGGCAACGGCGCCGATCCGTTCATCGGCAAAACGGTGCACCAGAGCCGCGAGTGTATGCGGCTCAAATATCGTATCCGCATCAAGAGCGACGACGATATCACCCTGAGCTTTGCGCCAGCCGAAGTTCAGCGCCTCGGCCTTGCCGCCATTCTCTTTCGTATAGATCGAAACCTTCTCGTTGTCGGCATAGCCGGTCCGTGCGACCTCAAACGTATCGTCTGTCGAACCATCATCAACAACTATGACCTCAAAATTCGGATGATCGGACGCCAGCAGGCTGTCGATAGTTCGGGAAATAACCTTACCCTCGTTAAAGGCAGGCACTACGACTGAGACGAACGGTTGATACTGCTCGCCAAAATGTGTCACCTCACGCCGACGCGATCTTAGGAATTGAGCAAACGCAAGAACACCGATGAAGATCATGCGGCCGAGGCCAAGGATGATGCCGATCAGAAAGATCCAGCGCATCAGCCAGCCGCCGATCGAAATGCCGTAAAATACATACGCATCTGCTTTGGCATAGAATGTCTGATCTTCTGGTACGAGCGGCATCGCCTCGTCGCGCGTGATGCTTGCGAGATCTGCAACCGTCGTAAATTCGTAACCGCGGTCTTTTAGTTCGTGAATGATCTTGGGCAGAGCATCGACGGTTGCGCTGCGGTCGCCCCCGCTGTCATGCATGAGAACAATATTGCCGCGCTCTTCAGGAGTTGTGATCGCGACCTGTTTCAATATCTCGCCCACCATTTGGTCAGCCGTATGCGGCGAACCATCGTCATTTCTAAGCTTCCAATCGTCCGGATCCAGGTGAAGCCCGACCGATATATAGCCGAGATCTTGGGCCTGCACGGTGGGATCGACCTCGTCGGGCGTTCTCGGCTCGGCGTCACCAAAGTATGGTGCGCGAAATAGCCTCGTCGAGCGTCCTGTTAGTGACTCGATCAATCGCTGGGTCGCGTTCAGTTCGACATCAGTCACCTGACGCGGCACCTCGCCCAGGTTCGGGTGAGTGAACGAGTGGTTGCCGATCTCATGCCCCTCGGCAACGATACGCTTTACAAGCTCCGGATTGGCCTGTCCATTTTGCCCGACGATAAAAAATGTCCCGGGCACACCTTCCTGCTTGAGGATATCCAACACCTTCGGAGTCCAAACCGGGTCCGGGCCATCATCGAATGTAAGCACGATCTTGCCGACTTTATCGCCGGTTCGCTGAATTACATATGATGACGGGATCTGACGATAAACTTCGCTTCCGACCCTGCCATCGGTTCCTACTGTGAGGTCACGATCGCCATCCTGAGGTTGTGCGATGACCTGGAGGATCTCTCCTGTCCCGCGAAAGTCGACATTGTAGCCGTATTTGATCGCTTGAAGATCGGCGACGGTTGAACCGGCATTAGCACCAAATATCTTCCATATCGATGGGTCTTCGCTCCCAAGGCGCCATAGGGCAAATCCGGCAGGCCTGTAATCCCGCGAGCTTTCGATCTCGTTAAAGGCAGTCGCCGCATCTAGGAACCAGACCGTATGCTCCTTTCCATCATCCTCTGTATAACGGAAATATGGATTCTTCGAAGACGGATCGAATTTGATACTGTCGGGCCCATCTAAAGATTCCTTCGCACTCAGCAACGCTTCCTGGAACGAGACCGTCTCAGCCTCGGCCTTGTCGCCCGGCCAGTTATAACCATAGCTGCCGATACAGACAATGGTCTTATCGGGCGAGAGTTCACTCATCCTCTTCTTCAGAAGAGACTCGAACCAATCCTGTCCAGCGACCGGGCCGGCCTCGCCGGTGGACCAATGCTGGTCATAAGCCATCAGCATCATGTAATCCGTGACGCTTGCATACGATCTGTAATTCCAGTCCGGATTATCAAAAGGCACTGCCTGGGCAAGGATCAGTCCGCGTTGGCGAAACTCTCCACGCAGTTCGGTCATGAACATGAATAGATCGGGCTGTGAGGCCGAAGGGATCTCTTCAAGATCGATCGTAACGCCACCGAACTTATATTTATCGACCGCCGCAAGTATCGCCGAGGTCAGCTTTTTGCGCGCCGCTTCATTCGAGATCGACCTAACAAGGATGTCCGAATTCCATTGTTCGTTCTTGTAATTCTGGATAAGCGGTAAGACCGGCATGTCCGGGCGTTCGGCCTTTATCAACTCTATAGCCGGCTCGCTGATGTCAAAGACAAGTGGGTCTTTTGGGTCGCCGGACAGCCGTATCCATTCAGGAACGACCCAGTCGAGGTTGTTGATATTTTGCCTTAGTGAAGCGAGGCTCGAATCGTCCCAATTTACAAAAAAGCCTATTGACAATGGCCTGCCGTCGTGCGGTCTTTTCACATCGGCTGCGTGACGTCCCGCCCGGGCAAGCTCAACGGCGGCGATCCGCTCGAGCTTTTTATCTTCCCTGCGTTTTTTCTCCAGTTTGGCGGCGTCACCAATACGCCGAGCGACGGCCTCACGTTTCGTGACCGGCAACTCAGGAGCATGTGGGAGAATGTCTGACTGCTGCGGCAGTGTTGCGACCGGCTTCAGCTTGATCTTAGGAAGAAATGGATTGATAAGTACGCTGACGATAAAGACAGCGAGAAACACCGTTACAAGTCCACCGACGATCAGTCCGGAGTAATGGAGAAATCTGCTGCGGCGGCCCTTTTCATCACTGAATACTGGTTTGGGCTCGTCATCAATGCCATATCTACTCATAAATTGCCCTAATAACTATTTGAGACTCTACTTCAGCAAGCGGCCTGACAATATGCGATTTAGATGTGGCTAGATCCTACCGCGTTTCCAGCGGTCGCGTACAAAGAAATGTCTGGACTCAGTACCATTTTTTTGATAGATTTCATCTGCGCTGTTTACTTAGTATTCAATTGTTTTCGATTTTCCGTCTTAGATTTGAAACCCTTGGCGGATTGGTCGTTTTCTTCGCTACCGTTCGATGAGAAAAGATCAGCAACTCCACAGTGGTTCGTCCGCGCGCTCAGGGCATGCAGCTGCCGCCCGCGCCATCTCTCACGATGCTATCGACGGGATCTTCTCGAAGGTTGGGCAAAAGCTTCGCGAGGGTCATTCCGCTGAGGCAGAACGCATCCTTGTTCGTACTATCGAGGGGTATGACCATTCGCCGACAGATCTCGCGAACCTCAAGCGATTGTTGTCCTTCACGCTCGAAACTGCCGGTCGATATAAGGAGTCTCTAGAAACGATACGGCCGTTTGCCGACGAAGAGAATATCTCCGTACTCGATGCCGAGACGCAGATAAAAGTCACAACGCAACTCGCAATCGCGTATAACAACATTGGCGATCAGCCTAAGGCGATCACGCTGCTAAAGGAAACCCTCGAAAAGGCCGAGGCGAGCGAACTTCGACATACCTTCGGCAACATCGAGATCGCACTTGCCAGGGTGTATCGCAAACTCGCCGAGTTTCCGATATGCCGCGATCACGCACAAAAGGCTCTTGAACATTTTCGCGAGACCGGCAATTGGCTTGGCATGGCCGAGTCTTATCGCGAGATCGCAAATAGCTATCACCAGGAAGGGAATAGCGAGCGGTCGATCGAAAATTTTGAGCTTGGCATCAATATCATAGGTGAGAATTCAGCTCCGTTCATGCTTGGCAAACTTTACACCGACATGTCGGGAGCATATTGGTTTCTCCGGCGACCGCAGGACGGGATCGCCTGCCTCGAGAAATCGATCGAGTTTTTTGATCAGACCGAACACGCTCTAAATTCCGTCATCGCTTATAACAACCTCGGGATCAATCTTGTACTTATCGGCGAATGGGACAAGGCCGAGCAAATGATCCAGCGTGCCCTCGAGATAGGGCTAAAAGAAAAATACGTTCATGTCGCCGGTATTTACGATTCGCTGGGGGAACTCAAGATACTCCGGGGCGAGCTTGCAGAAGCCGAGACGCTGCTCAACAAAGCAGTCGATTTTGCCCGGCAGCACAAACATGCGTGGTACACGGTCCAGTCGATGCGAAATGTCGCGAGACTCTATCTGGCTCAGGGCCGATTTGGACCCGCCATCGAACAGGCCCGCGCGACGATAGACAAATGCCACGAGATCGGCGACAAGCATTATGCAAATATGGCAGGGATCGTCCTTGCCGAAAGCTACCTGAGCCAGGGTGGCATTGAGGAGTGCGAGAACACACTCGAAGTCATCGAAGAAACCGACCCTTCAGCAGACTTTTTTATCTTGGGAAACATTCAGCGCATTCGCGGGCTGATCGCCCTTGAAAACAACGACACCGAACTTGCGATACATCATTTCAGCCGAGCGCTAACAATATTCGAGGCTGCCGAGGACATTTATCACACTGGCCTTGTTCATCACTTGCTTGGTGCAAATCTGGACGGCCGAGATGCAGCACGCGCAAAACGCCATCTTGCATCGGCCGCAGATATCTTCAAGAAGCTTAGGCTTTCTGAACATTCAAAGCAGGTCAACAAGGAACTCGAGCGTCTCGAGACCATAGGCGCTCCCAAGCGTTCAAATCCTAACGAAAAGCGAGTGAACTCGGTCGTATCTCAACTGCTTACCGTCCGCCTGGCTGAGGCGACCGCGTCACGAGAGCTTCTCTTCCGCGAACTTGTTGCGGTCCTGCAGCAAGAGAGTAACGCTAAAAAGATCGTGATTGCTCAGTACAATGAGCAGAAACGTCTTTATCCATTTATTACGCACGGGTACTCGCCGCCAGAGAGTAATGACCTGTCTGTCAGACTGAACAATGCGATCGCTAAGAATGAGGAAAAGGAATTCGCCCGCGCTAAGAATATCGCGGTGTTTCACCTTCGCGGTTCTGCAGCCCAGCCTGCGGTTCTTGTGATCAGCCCGCAATCGGGGGCGGTACTCTCAGACGACACGTCGCTCGCCCCATTGCTGCGGGTGGTAGAACTCGGTATGGATGTCATTGCTCTGCGTGAGCGGGACAAGTCACAGCCGACCGAGACCGATTCGTCACCTTACACCTCGAATAGCTTGATGCCCGGCTTTATTCACTCGTCGCCGGCTATGACCGCCCTCGTCGAAGAGGTTTACAAGATCCGATCGTCCGATGTGACCGTGCTTGTGACCGGTGAATCCGGGACCGGTAAAGAGCTCGTGTCACGAGCGATCCACACGCTATCAAACCGAAAGGACAAGATCTTTGTCCCGTTCAACTGCACCGCCGTTCCAAAGGAACTTGCCGAAGGGCATCTCTTCGGCTACAAGAAAGGTGCTTTTACCGGTGCTGTCGCTGATTCACCCGGGACGATCCGGACTGCTGACGGAGGCACTTTGTTTTTAGACGAGGTCGGCGACCTGCCGATCGACGTCCAGCCAAAACTTCTGCGGTTCCTGCAAGAGGGCGAGATCCAGCCGCTGGGCGAAAAAAAGCCGATCAAGGTAGATGTACGCATTATCGCCGCAACAAACATGCCGCTCGAGGAAAAGGTTGCGGACGGATCGTTTCGCGAGGACCTCTATTATCGGCTTAACGTTATTCGACTCCGCGTTCCGCCGCTCCGTGAAAGGCGCGCCGAGATCCCACCGATGGTCAACTACTATGTCAATCACTATTCCGCCCGGTTTGGAAAGCATGATGTCACGTTCACACCGCAGACGATAGATATGCTGATGGTCTGTAATTGGGAAGGGAATGTCCGCCAGCTATGTAATGAGATCCAGCGAATTGTCGCCCGTGCCGTCGATGGCGAGGTCGTCACGCCCGACCACTTATCCCCTGAGCTAAAGCGGAGCGCCAAGCCGCTTACGCCGTTTGATATCAGCTCAAATGTAAAACCTATAGCCAGCTACGACGGGACCTTCTCGCCCTTTACTAGTATTTCGGCGGGCGGCACGCTTGAGGAAGCAGTATCTGAACTCGAGATGCAGCTCATCCGTTCAGCTCTCTCTCGCCACAACTGGAACATCTCACGAGTTGCGAGCGAACTTGGCCTAACCCGCCGCGGGCTATATCTGAAATTGTCGAGATATGGGATAGAAAAAGCTGCATGATCAACCCGCCATGCTTCTGAGCCGAGACACTATCGACGGTAAGACGCCCAGAACAGCATCGACCTCAGCTTCAGTATTCATCCTGCCGAGTGAAAATCTGATCGAGCCCATCGCCCAGGAATACGGGACATTCATCGCCGCTAGTACTGCCGAGGCCCTGTGATCATGGGAGTTGCACGCCGAGCCGGTCGAGACACAGATGCCAAGGTCATCCAACCGTGCGAGTATCATTTCACCGTTCGTATTTTCGAAACAGATACTGGATGTATTCGGAAGGCGCAGTTCCGGATCGGCGGTCCCGTTCAGCCGGGAATTTGGGATCCTATTCAGGATCTCTGTCTCAAGTCGATCGCGCATCTTCTGGACGCGTTCCATCGGCTCCATGTTGCTGACAAGGCCTGCTGCAGCTCCGAGACCGGCGATCTGATGGACCGCCTCCGTACCCGCCCGCCGTCCGCCCTCTTGTCCGCCACCGATAGATAAAGACGGTAGTTTGACGCCGTTACGAATATACAGTGCACCTATGCCCTTCGGGGCGTGAAACTTGTGCCCCGATACCGAAAATAGATCTATTTCGGTTGTCTTAAGATCGATGGGGACTTTTCCGACCGCGTTGACGCCATCGACATGAAAAAGTGCGTTCGACCTTGCCTTAACGATCCGGCCGATCTCGTCTACAGGAAAAAGGATGCCCGTCTCATTATTCGCGAGCATCACCGATACGACAGCAGTCTCATCGGAAAGGGCCGCTCGGAGAGAATCGAGGTCGAGCGAACCGTTCTCGTCAACGTCGAGCCACGTTATCGAGTAGCCGCCTACCTCGAGTTTCTCGCAGAGCTTTCTTACAGCCTCATGCTCAACACGTGTCGTGATCACCTCTCGCTTACCGGTCATCTCAAGTGCTCCCAAGATCGACCAGTTATCGCTCTCGGTCCCGCCCGAGGTAAACACGATCTCGTCTGGTGACGCCGCTCCCAAAAGCTCGGCCACTCGCTCGCGCGCAGCCTCAACGGCATGTTTCGCCTCCCTGCCGGGAAAATACGTCGATGACGGATTACCAAATCCATCGCTTAGAAAGCGACTCATCACCTCGAACACTTCCGGGGCCACTTGTGTGGTCGCATTATTGTCAAAATAGATCATTTCTCGTTGGTCGACCGGCGCCGTCAATTTACCATTTACGCTTAACCAATTACAATTACTCTACCTTGAGCGCGACCCTAAACATCACCGAACCGACTGGCCGAACATGGGAAGCCGTGCTGAAGCCGGGCCACCCGACGTCTATCGGGCGGGCAAAGGACAACGATATTATCCTTAATGACCGCCGAGCGTCGCGCAAGCATGCCTTCATTTTTAGTGACAAAGGCGAATTCAAGATCGTCGACGGTTACATCGAGAACGGCCAGTTATTGCGCAGCGTGAATCATGTCTTTGTTAACGGAGCTATTAAGCTCGAAGCTTCACTCGTCGACGGCGACGTGATCACTATCGGCGAGAGCCGGCTTGAATTCAAGGCGGCGGCAGAGGTCCTGGCGACTCAGGTCAGCCTTGCCCCCTCAGCGCCAAAAACATTGGTACCTGACGGCGAGAGATCTCAAAGCGTGAAATTTGACGATTCTCCCCTGGGCCACACTCAGGTCCAGATCTCGGTCAACGAGATCATCGGCGGCAGTTCAAACCTATCGCTCGAATCCGCCACGGCGACGCCTGAAGAGATCAAGGACCTTCGCCGCAAGGCAAAGTTTCTTGACCTTCTTTTTGAAATGAGCAAGACGCTCGGTACCGTCTTTGATCTCGAAGAAATATTTGAAAAGGCGACCGACCTGATATTTCGAGGAACACCGGCCGATCGTGTCATTGCCTTGCTCAAGGACGAATCTGCCGACGATGAGTCGCTCTACCAGATCGGTGCGAAGACGCGTGAGGCAAGCTTTCAGAAACTGACCGAAACGCTGACGGTCAGCCGCACGATAACACGCCGCGTTATGACAGACGGTGTGGCGATATTGTCTCAGGACGCAAAGACCGATGAGCAGTTTCAGGGAGCCGAGTCGATCGTCTCGCAGGGCGTTCGGTCGACGATCTGTGCACCGCTCATTACGCAATCCGGCGTTCACGGCGTCCTGTATGCCGACCGGCTTGACCCATTTGCCGCGTTTCGCCATGACCATCTCGAACTGATCTCGGCTGTGGCGGCGCAGGCCGCCGTAACGGTCGAGACAGTCAAGGCTCACCAGCGGCTCGCCCGCGAAGAGGTCGCTCGTGCCAACTACAGCCGGTTCATGCCTGAGTATGTTGTGCAGCAGCTCCTTGAAAATCCCGACTCATTCCGTCTGGGCGGAGCAAATCAGATAATTACTGTCCTATTCGCTGACATCCGAGGTTTCACTGCGATCTCTGAGAATGAGAATCCTGAAACCGTCGTCGGCCTGCTCAACCAATACTTCACCGCAATGTCCGAGATCATATTCGAGCACGGCGGAACGCTTGATAAATATATTGGCGACGGCCTCATGGCGCTCTTTGGTGCTCCGACCGCCACACCTGAAGACGCCCGAAACGCCCTAAACGCAGCGGTAGCGATGCAGAACAGGCTTCTGAGCCTCAAACACGAGCTCGGCGATCAGGGTTTTGCAGACATTGCCGTTGGCATCGGCCTGCACACAGGCGTTGCGACGATCGGCTATATAGGATCTGAACGACGCTCCGAGTATACGGCTATCGGCGACACAGTCAATCTTGCGTCGCGTCTCGAGTCAAACACGGTCGGCGGCCAGATCCTCATCAGCGAGGCAACCGCCAGGGCTGCCGGCGACATCTTTCCCTTGGTTAAGCGCGAACCGCTGACCGTCAAGAACCGAAAACAGCCGGTCGAGCTTTTCGAAGTAAAATGGAACTGAGCCGAATTGGAAGGATATCCGAAATAGGCATATAATTCTTTAATTCCTAAAGCCTCGAGAGATTTGTCTTATGCTAAAGATCTCGTCACTCAAAAAGCTGGTCACTGATTCGATGGCGATCGATCTCGGTACCGCCAGCACGATCATTGCTGTTAAGGGCCGCGGTATCGTGCTTGACGAACCTTCGCTGGTCGCTATCAACGAAATGACCGACGAGATCGTCGCTTTTGGACAGGAGGCCGCCGATATGACAGGTCGCGAGGGACGCGACGTCATGGTCAAAGCACCTCTCATCGGCGGTGTCGTCGCTGATTTTGAACGTACCAAGCGAATGCTCGCTCATTTCGTCAAGAAGGCGAAGACCGGTGGATCGAACATCTCGATACAAGCTGTGATGAGCATGGTGTCGGACGTGACGCATGTCGAGCAGCGAGCGCTGCTCAACGCGGCCGACGATGCCGGAATCGGAAAGGTCTTTATGATGGAGGAAGGCCTTGCGGCAGCATTTGGTGCGGGCGTCCTGCCGACTGACAAGCGTGCCTCTGCCATCGTGGACATCGGTGCCGGCACGACCAACATCGCTATCGTCGCTAAGGGCACTATTGTCCACTCGACTTCTGAGCGGTACGGCAGCAACGCGATCAACGAGAGCCTTGCGACACATCTTCGCCGCCATCGCGGGCTGCAGGTCGGTGAAGAGACGACCGAGATGCTCAAGACGACCTTCTCTTCCACATTCCTGCCGGACGATCTGGAAAAATCGATCGAGGTCCGCGGCCGCGACGTTCAGACCGGCAGCCCTGGTGCGGTCGAGATCACGGCGGGCGAGGTTTATCCGATCGTCGAGGGCATCGTCCGGCGTATCGCGATCCGCATAAAGGATACCCTGACAGAACTTCGCCCCGAGGTCGCTGCAGACATATACGACCGCGGTGTCATCGTGACCGGCGGTGGTGCTCTGCTCGAGGGAATCGATCAATATCTTCGCTCATTCATCAATCTGCCCGTCACAATATCGGACGAGCCGAGATATGCGACCGTCAACGGGCTCATTAAGATGTTCGATGACCAAAAGCTACTCGAGCGGGTCGCACGTAACGAGCTTAGCATTCTCCAGAATGCCGAGATCCCGTTCGAGGTTTAGCGATCGGCAACACCTGCTTTCCATTCATTTTCCATATCTCTTTCGCCGCCTTTCCTTTTGCGATCTAAAAAGGAATTGGCATCGGATTTTCTTGTGATATTCTAGGACAGCCGAAAGTAGAGCTATGGAGTTTAACGACTTGTTACCGGCTTTGACGACCCTGCGAAATGTCGTTGACATCGCGCTCGTCTTCATTATCGTGTACGTCGTCCTCAAGCTCTTTCGCGGCACCCGTGCCGTGCCGACGCTGGTCGGAATGGTCATACTCGCACTGCTCTACTGGCTCGCCGTCACGCAGGAACTTTCGACCCTTGAGTTTGTCCTTCGATACGCGGTCGGCTTCATCGGCATCGCTATCATCGTTCTTTTCCAGTCAGAGATCCGACAGGCTCTGATCTACTTTGCTAACCGATTCCGGTTTCCGATCCTGCGAAAACAGCGAGGCCAATTTGGCGGCAGTGTCTATGATGAGATCGTGCTGGCCGTCACGACTCTGGCCACCGAAAAGACCGGTGCGCTTATCGTCATCGAGCGGAATGTCGGCCTGCGAAATTTCATCGACGCCGGCGTGCAGCTCGACGCCCGGATCAGCTACGACCTTCTTGTATCGATATTTCACCCTGAAACGCCGCTCCACGACGGTGCGATCGTCATACAGAACGAACGTATCGCCGCGGCGTCGGTCTTTTTGCCGCTGACCAAGAATCCCGAGGTATCGCGTGAACTGGGCACACGCCATCGTGCGGCCATAGGCATTACGGAGGGATCTGACGCGATCTCGCTCGTCGTCTCTGAGGAGACGGGCCTGATCACCTATGTCGAGGCCGGGCAGGTTCGGCGTAATATCGAGACGACCCAGCTTCGCAAGCTGCTCCTCGAGGCGCTCGAGATACCGCTTGTCGATACGCGCCGAGAGAAGAAATTCGCCGCCGATAACACCGAGGGGCCTGAGATAGTCTGATCGCAATGGCCGATAAATTCCTGGTAAAACAAATACTGCGAAAGATCTTTTTAGAAGATTGGGCCCTCAAGCTGCTCGCTCTGGTGATCACCTTCGCGCTGTGGCTAGGTGTCACGGGCCTTAGCACGCCGACGACCAAGCGCCTGACCGTTCCACTGAATCTCGATATTTCAAGCAACGCTCAGGTGACCAACATTCCTCAGCAGGAAGTCGAGATCGAGATCAGCGGCGACAAGCGAAAGATCGAGCAGATCCGCGGCAGCGATCTGGTCGCGTCGCGCGACCTGACTGACATGCGGCCCGGGGAATGGGTCGTCACGCTCTCGCCGGACACCGTATTCGTCCCGCTGCCACAGGGCGTAAAGCTCGCCGATGTCGTTCCCGGCCGAATTGCCGTAAATATAGAGGCGGTCGAGGAACGCGAGGTCGAGGTAAGGGCTGAGACGTCGGGTACGCCCGCTGCCGGCTCTGAGGTCTATGCTGCCTCGGCATTGCCGCCGAAGATAAGGGTGCGCGGCCCCGCCAGTGTGATGAGGTCGCTGGATTTTGTTCGGACTGACAAGATCGATATCGCAGGGAAGAAATCAGATTTCACGGCCCGTCAGATCGCGGTCGTCTCGCCGGACACCAAGGCGGCGGTGCTCAATACGGTCGTTGACGTCTTTCTCCGCATCGGCGAAAAGCGCGTCGAACGTGCGTTTTCGATACCCGTGACAAATGCCGCGGGCAAGACCGCCTCGTTTGTCCTCTATGCGCCAAAGACCTTGATCGCCAAGCTGCGCTCCGACGACCTGAAGGTCGAAATGGTTCTCGGCGAATCGGGCGAAGAAGAGCCGCAGGTCGTGCTGCCGCCAGAACTGCAGGACCTCGCCGAAGTCAGACGGCTAAAGATGAATTAGCCGGCCGCTGCAGCAAGGAACGCTCGAATGTCTGCTCGCATCTCGTCGGTGATCTCGTGTTTGGCGGTGTAGTGATTCGAACGATAATTTGGCAGCATCGCCGCCAACCTCTCATTAAATTTGGCAAACTGTTCCTGCGTATAAAACTCGTCGTCGTCCCCAAATAAGTAAAAAGTGTCAGCCGTAAAGGGCGTGTAATTCTCATTAGTGTCGAGGTCGCCCGGGATGCCGCCGCAGACGCCGATGATCCCTTTGAGCACATCGGTGTGCGTGAACGCAAACCTGAAATTGAGCGCGCACGCCTGCGAAAATCCATACATAAATACCTGCCCGCGATCGATCAACCCGTCAGAGTCCAGTTTATCTATGACGTCGAGCACAAACTTGTGGTGCAGCCGCACCTGCTCTTCGGGCCGCCGGTCAGACAGCCAGCCATAGCCGATACGATAACCGTCATCCGTTCGGCGGTAATGCGGGTGAGGAGCTTCGATCGATGCGATCACAAATCGGTCGCCCGCGACCAGCTTTGCCTCGCGCATCATGTATCGCTTGTGAGCACCGTAACCGTGCACGGCGATCAGCAGTGGAGCCGGTGTCGAGAGGCCCGCGGGCACATAAAGATCGTAATAGAGGCTGATCTCGGCGGTGACGCTGAGGTCGACCTGAGTATTATCAGAGGACATAGTTCTTTCATTTCTTGACGCGGTACAGGACGTAAACGCAGCCGTTCTTCATCGCCTTGCATTCGAGCAGCTCGAGGTCGATCTGCCGCGACATCTCATAAAATAGCGGAACGCCCGAACCAAGCAACACGGGATGAATATTGAAACCGATCTCGTCGATGACGCCGGCCTCAAGCAGCGTGCGGGCAAGGTTGCCGCCGCCCATCACGCAGATATCTTTGCCTTCCTGCTGTTTCAGTTGGCGGACAAACTCGCCCGGGTCCGTCGGCACGACCTCGGCGCCGCCGGGTTGCTTACCCTCGGGCAGCGTCCGCGAGAACACATACGTCCGCATTCCGCTGTCGTCGGCCGGCGGTGGCTGGCTTGCGATCGCAGCCTCGTATGTCCTTCGGCCCATGATCACGCAATCGACCTTTGGCCAAAAGTCGTTCATCAACTCCATCGCCTCGTCGCTCCAAAGCAGCCAGTCCATACCGCCATCGGCGCGGGCAAAATAATTATCGAGGCTGTTGGCCCCGCCGAATGTCACTTTGCGCATATTCAAATGCCTTCCCGGCGTTACAATAATTTAAGATTGTAGGCATTCAAAAGCTATTCTCAAACAGAACATTTTCGACGCCGCGGCGTATGATTGTCTTGATCAATTACCGGAGATAAATGATGGCCAACCGTACCTCGAGATACTTATTCTCGCTTCTTCTTGTCCTGTCTTTCATTACTGCGTCGCTGCCGACGGTCGCGCACGCCCAGGCCGGCACGGCCGCTGCCGCATCGAGCGGTTACGAAAAAGCCCTTGCCGAGATCGAGGCAAAGGTCGATGCACGCCGCAAGGAACTCGGCATTCCGGGCATTTCGCTCGTGATCGTCAAGGACGACAAACCGATCTATATGAAAGGCCTCGGCTACAAGGACTTTGAGAATAAGGTCGCGGTCACGGCCGATACGCAATTTGCGATCGGCTCGGCTACCAAAGCGTTCACCGCTCTCTCAGTCCTGATGACCGCCGACGAAGGCAAGCTCTCGCTCGACGACAGTCCCAAAAAGCTGCTGCCGTACTTCAGGATGTACGACCCCGACACCGACAAGAACATCACGATCCGCGACCTGATGTGCCATTCGTCGGGGCTCAACCGCACCGACCTCGCGATGATCACGGGCAGGCTCAGCCGCGCCGAGTTGATCCAGGTCGCCGCACAGTCAAAGCCGACTGCAAAGCTCCGCGAGAAATTCCAATATCAAAACATCATGTTTGCCGCCGCGGGCGAGCTCGTTACGCAGGCGCAAAAACAGCCGTGGGAGAGGTTCGTGCCCGAGCGGATCTTCAAGCCGCTCGGTATGACGAACAGCACGATGTCCATCAGCCAGATGGAAAAGGCAAAGGATTTCTCTTTCGGCTATGAATACAACTTCGACACAAAAGAGACGATAAAGAAGCCGTTTCGCGAGATCGACCAGGTCGCTCCCGCCGGGTCGATAAATTCGAGTGCGCGTGACATGGCAGAGTGGCTAAGGTTCGTACTCAACGGCGGCACGGCCGGCGGCAAGCGGCTCGTCAGCGAAAAGAGCTACGCCGAGTGGCTCAAACCGCAGATGAAGATGAACCCGACGGGCACCGCAAACTATGCTCTCGGTTGGATGCTCGGCCCGTGGAACGGCCTGACCGTCGTCCAGCACGGCGGCAACATCGACGGCTTTAATTCGCTCGTCGCGATGATCCCCGAGAAGAAACTCGGTTTCGTGCTGCTTACGAATGTCTCCGGTTCGAGTCTCGGCAACGACTTGATGCCCATTGTGTGGTCAAACCTGATCCCCGAGGCCGTTCCCTCGGCGGCAAGACCGGCGGCCGGCACGGGTTCGCCCGAGAGCGAGGCCGGCAAGTATCGTTTTGAGGCGGCAGGATTTGATATAGACATCGCCTGGAAGGACGGCAAGCTGGTCGCGACCGTCCCCGGACAGCCGCAATATGTTCTTGAGAATGTCGGCGGCCGCAAGTATAAGCTCACCGGTGCTCCGGACGGCTTCTTTATGACCTTTAAGGGCAACGAGCTTTTCCTCGAACAGCCGCAGGGCGATTACACGCTGCCGCGCGTCGGCAATGACGGCAAGCCCGCATCGTCCGGCGGCTCAGCCGCAGCCGCTCCGTCAGGTGCCGCAAAGGACCTCGTCGGTACGTATCTCACGCCAGCCGGCATCGCCGCGATCGAGATCAAGGAATCGGGCGGCAAGGTCACATTCAATATCACGGGCCAGCAGCCGTACGAGCTCAGGCCGCGCCCCGAAGGCGGGTTTCTGCTCTCGCCGCTGCCCGAGTCTTACTGGCTCAGGCCCAAGCTCGACGCCGCGGGCAAGCTCACCAGCGTCGTCGTCACACAGCCCGAGGGCGAATTCGAGTTCAAGCGTTCGTCCGGTACCGAGGCGGCAACTTATCCCTCGATCGACGAACTCTACAAGAAGGCGATCGACGCGATCGGCGGCGAGGCCGCGTGGCGCAAGCTAACTAGCCGTGTGACCGAGGCCGACGTCGATCTCGAGAATCAGGGCGTAAAGGCAAAAGTCACAAGCTGGGCAAAGGCACCTGACAAGAGCGCGTCCGAGACGGTGATGACCGCGCTTAACAAAGAGATCGCCCGCGGTTGGGACTACTTTGACGGCACCGGCGGCGAACAGATATACAGCTTTGCACCCGCTGACAAATTCACCGGCAAACGCCTCGACGACGCCCGGCTCGGCGCCGACTTTTACGCTCCGCTCGACTGGTCAGCCAAGTACAAGCGGGTTGCCGTCACCGGCATTACGAAGATCGACGGCGAGGATGCCTACGTGGTCGATTTTGAGCCAAAGGCCGGCTCGGCATTCAAGGAATACTATTCGACCAAGACGTTCCTGGTGCTCCGACGCGACGCAGTGGAATCATCGAGCACAAGCTCGGTGCAGATACCGTACACCGTTACCTTCAGCGACTACCGCGAGATCGACGGCATAAAACTGCCGTACAAAACGGTCACCAACTCGATCTCGAACGGCAACATCGTCACGGTCCTGACATCGGTTAAACACAACGTACCCGTCGATGACAAGACCTTCGCCCCGCGCAAGGTGAAGTAACGGAACGCGGACACTCTTTTCCGCATCGCCGGTTCCTCCGGAGAGACCCCCGGTTTCGGGAAACCGACCGTCGGACCGGAGGCAGCTTGTCTGCGTCTCGCCGCTTACATAAAATGCAGCCCTTTGCCAACGACTTCACGCCGAGTATCTGGGTTAAGCCCGGTCGATCTGTATCAAAGACTGACCATTCGATAGGCGACCTTACGGTAACGTCCCAAAGTGAGCTCGAAGGCTAAGTTCGAGCCAGTTCAATTCACTCGGTGCAATGCCCTTAAGGATGCCGTAGTGCCGGAACGCTCCTTCTCTGTTTCCAATCCGAATATAAAGCCAAGCCAGTCTGAAATTGGGTCTGCGGTCGCCAGGTGCGATCTGAAAGGCCGCTTGAAACTCTTTCATCGACTCGTCACGTCGGCCCCTTGTTCCCAACAACTCGCCGAGCTCAATACGTGCCTCGAGCGAATCCTCCTTTAACTCGACTGCTCGCCTGCCTGCTTCAATCGCCTCGTCGAGGCGGCCCAATCGCGCAAGTTCCCTTGAGAGCCAGAGATAATAGACGTGGTTTGGGTTGATCGCGATCGCTTTACGAACGGCGTTGATCTCTTTTTCTTTCTGACCGGTTTCCGAATAGAAACCTGCTAATTCAGCCCAGTTTCTGTAGTCATTTGGAGCAAGTCCTACCACCTCCAAATACAGCTTTTCGGCCTCTGCGGGCAGACCCTTGAACATATAGATCTGCGCCAGATTGAGTCTCACGTTAACGTAACTGGGATTGTTCCTAGCCAACTCCAGATACTCGTCAAATTTCGCTATCAACTGATCGCGATTCTTCAGAAAGGAGAAGTCCATCTTTATGTTCGGCGGAAGCGGCGAAAGCTGATTCGCTCGCTCATAGAGAACTACTCCCTCATCGTAACGACGAACCTTGAGATACGCCGTAGCCAGAGCCCTCATTATGTCAGGATCGTTGGGTTGCATGCGGTTAGCAAATTCAAGGGGTTCGATCGCCTCAGAAGGTGACTCGATCTCCAGCAGCGCGTCCCCGAGTGAATAAGCTAGAGCAGATGTACGCGGAAGTTGTCGGTAGGCTATCAAAAGGTGTCTCAGGGCATTCTCCTTATCACCCAGAATCAAATAGGTTTCCCCGAGAATACTTGCGGCGTGCCCTGAATTTGGATCAAGGGCCACCGCTTTGTTAACCGCCTCTATCGATTCTTCAAAATACCCTGTTGACTGCAGTTTTTGTGCGAGATTTATGTGGGAATGGATCGATTTCGGTTCAAGCTCTACAAACCGCCTTGCGGCCGTGATCGAGTCATTCGGCCGATCGAGGTAATCATAAACTTGTGAGAGACGAAGCTGAGTCAGACTTATCGACGGCCATCTGGTGGCGATCTTTTCATAGACGCTTGCTGCAAGGAAGTACTCTCCACTCAGGAAATATCCATCGCCCAGCAGCCCAATTGAAACGAGATCGTCCTGCGATGCGCCGAGCATCTCTATCGCCGCGACTGTCTGGTCGGTGATCAGGTACAGACGTGCCAGCTCATGCTTAAAGGCAAGGCGTGTCGGGGCGAGCCGAACCGCCTCACGGCACTCGTCTATCGCCTCGATTCGTTTCGACGTCTCAGCCAGGACCTGGCACAGCCCCATACGGGCCTCAGCACTACGCGGGTTCAGCTTTGTCGCCTTCTGAAACGCACTGACTGCCTCGTCGTTTTTTCGCAGCATGGCAAGGGAAATGCCGAGATGATACTGTATCTCGAATTTGTCCGGAGCGGTGTTGGCCAGCTCTAGCAAGACCGGAAGCGCCAACTCCGGCTTCTTCTCCCGCAGAAATGACAGTGCCTTCTCATACTTGACCCGCAAGTTCTCTTCCGCGGTTTGTACCGCGTTCGAGATCGCATAACCGTCGGTGGGGAAGGGCCATTTCTGTTCAAGCAAGTTTTTTGGTGGATTCCTGCGGGTTATCAAGCGAGGCGGCACCGGCTTCGGCGTACCGGTCGGACCCTGGGTTGCAGTTACTAATTTTGGCGGACCTGGAGAGGGCGTTGACAAAGGTGTCTGAGCCAAATATTGGGTTATCGATCCAGCGGTCAGGAATATGATTAATGTCTCAATGATCGAAGAGTTTTTCATCATGTTTCGTCACCCATCTCTACTCAGAGTAGAGTTCCAATAGCTATCGAGTTGCCTAACCATTGATGCGTTCGCGTATTACACGGATTGATCGCTTGATAGAGGTTAGGCTCTGTCAATTCTGTTCGGCCCGACAAAAAATGCGGGATCCGGGGATCCGCGCTACATATTCCTTGGTTCCGGCCCATTCGTTCACAAGAAGGGCGAAGTAATGGACCTCTCCGGTGTCCAGTCTTTTTGCCACAATGTCCAATACGGTAGACGGGTCGGCATCGTTACGATTCTTGAACCGTCCTTTAGGCCGAAGCTCGATCAGCAATACACGGTAGGGTATGTCAGGCAGGTAGTTTACTACCTTGTTTACAGCATATACGGCAGTCACTTCATCCATACCGGCGAGTTTGTGTGGGATCGAGTCGATGAACTCCTGCGTCAGGTCGTGTGCCTTGAAGTCATCGCCGGGCAGAGCTGCCTGGCGTTCCTTCTGAGCTTGTTCGTACATCTCTGCCTGTTCGTCAAGTGAGTTGGCATAGCGCTTTGCCTCATCGAGCCGCCCTTTGCCGCGAAGAAACTCAAACGCGATCTGATCGGCCTCGAACTTTAGGCTCGTGTCCATCTCGGAGGCTTTCTGAAGATCGGCCAGCCCTCGTTCATCGTCCTGAAATAATCGTGAAAGCCCGAGGTTATACCATGTCACTGCTGCTTCAGGAAATCTCTCGACCGCCTCGTCGATCATCGGGATCGCTGCCTTGAAGCCGTCCTTTTCCGTAATCAGCTGCGCCAGTTCGCGAAGTTCCTCATGAGACAGTTCACCATTTGCTCGCGCTTCTTCGAGCTCGGCGATACGTTTTTGCGCACCCTGAAAATGCTCGTGACGGTCCTTCCACGTTTTATCTGCCTGTTCGTCCCATTCCGCGTCGAACCCGGCGGCAAATCGCTCAGATGCTTCTCCAAGGAAAACGGTCGCGGCGTCTTGCGCTGTATCAGCCGGCAAGTCCGGCAACTCACCCGAGGTCCAATACTCAATGAGGCGAAGACGGTCGGCCAGCGACGGATGCGAGTCGTCATGATCGGTTGGCACCGCCACCGCCTTTGAAAGGGTGGCTGCGGCCTGTTCGTCCGCAACAAAACCAAGCGAATTGACCATCCGTGTGAAGATACGCTCGGATGGTTTGTCCGAAGCAATATTCTCCTCGTGCACCTTGCGCCAAAAATCGTCCTGCAGCCTCGCACCTTTGGTCTCGATCGAGATAAGTGCCTCGCCGAGAGCTCGAGCGCCGGCCAGTTTCGCCGCTTCGCGGTCGGCATCCTTTTCGTGCTCTCGCATCAATACGAATGAATATGCAGTAAAATACGGAAAAAACCACTCGACGAACTTCTTATATAGGGCCGAGAACCTGTGATCTGTCTCGTCCTGCGATTCAATTAGCCTGCCCCAGGCCTCACGCATCTGATACGCCCATTTCGCGAAACCGCCATGCTTACCGGATATATGGCCGATCTCATGGGCAAGGACCGCTTTGAATTGATCGGGCGACAGTGCCTTCATCAAGGGCAGGCCGAGCAGCAATATTACCTTTTGACCGAAAATGCCGAATCTCGGCATGGTGGAGACCGCCGCGTTAAATTCATCCGTTAGAAGTACCTTAGACGGTCTTTTTGCCTTTAGCTCTTTACATGTCCGGTCGACGAAATCGAAAAGCTCGGGAGCGTCGGACCGTTTCAACTCGACGCCAGCTGGGTCGGGCAGCCTGGCCGTGATCGATTTTAACGCCGCGCCAATAAAGCCGAAGTAGACCGCGAGCCCCGGCACGAGGATCCACCATAGTTTCGCTCCTATGAGAACAAGCCGCCAAACTTGTTCCGGTGCCTGCCAAAGAAGTAAAGCTACAACCGGGATCGGTACGAAAAATAGTAGGAGTAGCCCGAAGAAGTAGCCATAACCCACAGCAATGAGCAGAAGTATCTTGAGTTCATAAGCACGCCGGTTCTTCGCCGCGCTGACCTCAAGATCCTGGATGAGAGAAACGTATTGATCGTATTTCATGGGAAAAATACGGCCGGCAAATGTTACTTGTTGGTTCTCATTTCGGCCAGGGCTTTTTTGAATTTGTCGCTTTCGCGAAACTTGGCAAAAGAACTATCGATCTCGGGATCGGGGAACCTCTCACCCTCGAGCATATTTGCCTTGTACTTGAAGGCAGGACGCAGCCATTTTATCGCGTTATCCTCGTCACCGAGTTCGCCATAGCCGCACGCCATGTTGTAGTAAAAGAGCGGATAAGTTGGCTCTTTGCTTATCCCGTATTCAAAGACTGCGTGCGACGATCTGATATCGCCCGTTATGCCATATGATATTCCGAGATTGTCGACGAGCGCGATCCAGAGCTTGCGTTCGAGCTTGCGCTCCTGCTTTTCCAGGTCGAGGGCTTTCTGATACGGCGGTATGGCCTTCTTGTAATCACCGGCCAGGTAGTACCTGCTCCCCTCGGCCATATATTCAAGAGATGATTTCTGTTTATCAGCGGCCGGTGCGCGCTCAGCGTTGGCCACATTTAGTGTGGTTGAGGTACATGCTATCAATACGAAGAAAAAGGAGAATAGGAGTAAGGCTTTCATAATAGTTGAGAGTTACCAGTTGTCGGTGTTCCTACGTTATAGCACCAAATATATCCGGAATAAAAGACATTTCTTTAATGCTGCACCGATCTTCTGATCTCTCTGCCCAAAAGAGGGGACACACGACGTTGGCGGCGGGTGGTGCGCAGCGGTATTACAAACTCGCCGTCATCATCCCTCGCGTTCAGCCATTTCCGAAGCCTCACTTTGTCCCAAACTCTGCCAGGTAGCGCAGGTTGATCTGCGAGGCGTCGTAAACGATACATTCATGATTGAGGACGCCGCCGCGGCCGGGCTCGACCCAGGTCGTGTTGGTATTGCGGACGGGATAGCTGCCGCTGTAAGAGTGGACCTTATGCACGCGGCCCAGGGCGACGGTACACAGGAACATAAACGTTCGCTGGGCGCTGGCGCCGCTGCGATTCCAGTAACCGGTCGCGTAGTTGAGCGCCTTGGTGCTCTGCAGGCTGGTGTAGATGCCGTTGCCAAACATTCGCCCGGTGCAGTGTGCAGCATTGGCAGGTGGAATGACGAGGCCGTGCTTGAGTATCGAGAGCAGGTTTGACGCGCGGGTGCCGTGCCACAGGTCGTCGCGGATGTTGCCGAGCCTGGCGGCCGTCGCGTCGTATCGCCGCTTCATATCGGCGATCTCGACCTCGTAAAGCCGAGTCATCTGCAGCCCGGCCGCGACTGGGTGATGCTGTACGTTTCGCGTCGAGAAATACAGGTCGCGTATCCTTCGGTAAAGCTCGCGGCCCTCGGTGGTGTAGTGCGGCACCTTGGTAAGGCGGCATTCAAAGAGCCTCGGCCTGTCGGGCGTAGGCTCGTCGCGGGATAGCGCCGCCTCGAGCGCGTCGAGTATCGACACTTCCTCCTGAAACTGCTCCTCGGTCGCGATCAGCGTCTCGGCGGCCGGTATCTTCATACCGAAATCCTTTGGCACGAGCTGGAAATACTGCCGCACGACGCCGGCACGTTTTTTGTGCTGCCGCCGCGTCAGGCCGTCGAGCCGGCGCAGCTCGGCGATCAGGTCGCGTGCCTCATTGATCGCCTCGGGCGTCAGTATGCCGAGCGGCGTCGAGAATGAACCGGTCTTTGCGTTGTACTTGATGTTGGTCGAGTGTGTGATGTGGTGTATGTTGACCTCGGCGAGGTACTTGATAAGCTCGGCCGTGGCGTTGTCGGACGAACCTTCGATCTCGTCGGCGGCGATCTTTGAGAGGCTGGACCTCTTTCCCGCGGGAAGCACGGCCTGCGTGTCGTTGTCGATCGTGACCGTGTCCTTGTACCCTTTGCGAAGCTTTTCGCGGCGCTTTCGCTCCAACTCCTGCAGGGCGGCAGACTGGTCGCTAAACCGCTTTGTGCTCGAATGGAGATTTGCCTCGTCACGCACACGCCCAAACCGCGTCTCAAATCCACCGTCGGAATACGCGATGCCGATCCACACCTTGTTTGAGTTCTCGTCCGGGTCGAAGTAGTTCATCCGGTACTGCTTGACGACGGTGCCGCTGCTGCTGGTGACAGCGACCGTCGAACTCAGCTGCACTCTGCGCACGGCCCTCGGCACGATCTTCCCGAGCGAGACCGGAGCGTAACCCAATAACCGCCGATAGAACGCCAGTGTGCGGTCGGCGATCTTGCCCGTTAGACTCTGCGGCAGCAAAAACCAGCCGACCACGCCAACGACGATCACAACAAAGGCGCCGACCAAAATGATCCAAAACCTCGCGTCGGGAGTGTACACTGTCCGCGGCTGACCGGCATCGGAGATCCCGGTCATGAGCACCCGCATCCCACCGGCCACACCCAGCCAGATCAAGAATATCGATATTCCGCGCCTTAGGTTCATAGGAGTCGATCTGCTTCGATGGCGAGTCGAGATCTCAGGCCACGGCCGCGCTTGGGATAAGCTTGTCGGGCATCAAGCCTGTGATCGTTAGAGATCGGTCCTTAGAATCTACTTTATCTATGCCTTTTGTGTCTATCGAAGCTGTTGGCAGCCGCCTGCTTATAGCGCTCGCTTCTTATGTGCCGCGGCCCGCGGGCACGGGCGGGCGGTGCGCAGGTCAAGGACAAGGAAGCCGTCGTCGTCGATGTCGGCGTCGTAAAATCGCACGGTGTGCGGCAGCTCGATGCGGTATTCGCGCGTTAGGCGGTGGCCGCGAACGAGCTTTGCCCCCGAGCGGTTTGATGCTCGCACCGGGTAGGCATTGCGGGCATGCAGCGACGCGGGCTTTAGGCCGATACGCCTGTTCGTCTCGTCAAAGAGCAGGACAAACGCCTTTGGCTCGCCCATCTTTTCGAACGTGATCCGGCTCAGTACAATGTCGCCCATCGGGTTCATCGTCACATAGATGCCGGCGTATTGCGGCAGAACGTCGCCGCGTGGGCACTCTCGCCAGTCTGGTCTCATATTTTTGCCTCCATAGGATAATTCCCGGGCACAATATGAGCAGAATTAGAATTCGATTGGAATACCGAACCGCCGATAATGTCGCAAAATGCCGATAATGTCGCATACCGCCGATATTGCCGATACTGCCGATACTGCCGATACCGACGCTATCGGCGGCACCAACGGCACAGTCAACGATGGGGTAAACGGCAGTCTCAGCGTGTGCCGTAAGCGAGCGCATGGCGGGTCGTCAACGCGGGGTTCAATTTTGGGAACGGATCCGGCAAAAGCGGTGACACAACTGGGTGTTTTTGGTGACCCAACCGGGGGTTTTTGATGACACAACGGGCAAAAGCGGTGACCCGAGCGGGATCCGGATCATCTATGCCAATGAAGTCGTACGGGCGACTAAGTCCTTTAAGTTTGGGGCTTTAGCCTTTGCTAAAAGACCATTGTCAGGAAAGGACTGGCAGCGACGCTCCGGAACCCGTTTGCGAAGCAAAGGCGGCGTCCGAGTGGTCAAAGACCTCGTCGAGCTCGCGTTCGACCGAGCCGTGGCCCGCGGGGATCGCCTTGATCATCGGCTCAAAACTTTTGAAGTTATAGAGTTTGTTATCCAACAGGTGCGAGCCCGTAACGTTGGTCAGCGCGGTCATCATTGTCTGACGGATAAATGGCGTTTCCTTTTCCAGCTCGGTAATGAGCCGCTTGACGCGTGCACGTTTGAGGTTCGGCTGCGAACCGCAAAGATTGCACGGAATGATCGGGAACTTTTGCTCTTCGGCGTAGGCAGCGATCTCTTTTTCCTGGCAGTACGCTAGCGGACGGATCAGCGTATTGCGGCCGTCGTCCGACTTAAGTATTGGGGGCATTGCCTTTAGCTGGCCGACATAGAAGAGATTCATCAGAAACGTCGCGATGATATCGTCGGCGTGGTGTCCGAGTGCGATCTTTGTACAGCCCATTTCCACGGCCGTGGAATACAAAATTCCGCGCCGCAGGCGGCTGCAGAGCGAGCAATAGGTCTTGCCCTCGGGGATGTGCATTTTGACGACCGAGAATGTGTCTTCCTCGACGATCCGGTACGGCACGCCGCGAGATGCGAGATACTCGGGCAGCACGTGCTCGGGGAAATCAGGCTGTTTTTGGTCGAGGTTAACCGCAAGGATCTCAAACTTGACCGGCGCCCGTCGCTGTACGTCGAGCAGCAGATCGAGCAGCGTATAACTGTCCTTGCCGCCCGACAGACAGACCATCACACGATCGCCATCCTCGATCATTGAGAAATCTTCGATCGCGCGGCCCATCTTTTTGAGCAACTTCGTCTTTGTCTTTGTCTCAGCCTGCAACTTTGTCTCGACAGCCTCCGAAAGCTTTGAATTCTCGCACTTTAAGGGCCATTTTACAAGGTGGAAAAAAGCGCTAGACCTCTCGGGAAAAGTGACCTATTATCTATTTGATAGGAAAGATGAGGCACCTGTGGGCTCTTGGCTGACACATGTTGAGTTCAGCCGCGAGGCGGATATTTTGGCAAATGACCGTGGCGCGTGCATCTTCGACTTAATTTTATTGCGAGGTAAACATCAATGATTAGAATGGGACGCGGAAATCGGGACGACGCCACCACCCCAGAGCCGGCTCAACCGAGCGGCTATAATTACGCCAGCGAGGCACAGCCTGCGGTTGCTTCGCGTGCGATATCGGAAAGCGATTCGATGGCACGCGATATCAAGGAAGGCCGGCTGAGCGGATTCGTCGGCCACGGCACGACGCTGACCGGCGAGACCGAGTTTCACGCGATGCTCCGCGTTGACGGCCATCTGATCGGAACCGTTTCGTCCGAATCGGGCACGCTTATCATCGGAACCAACGGCCAGGTCGACGCGAACGTCTCCGTCGCTGCCGCGATGATCAACGGGACCGTAAACGGCGACATCTACGCGAGCGAAAAACTCCAACTCGGTCGCACGGCACGCGTTCTCGGTAACATTCACAGCCCGAAACTCATCGTCGAGGAAGGCGCAATTCTTGAGGGCAGCTGCAACATGCTCAAGGCCCGCGAGGTGCAGGAAGAAGAAGCCGTTGCCGCTGCGACCGCAGCCGCAGCACCGCAATATCAGCAGGCTCCGCTGGCTATGGCCGCCGATGACGACGAGCTAGAGCTGATCGGTGATGATGAAGACGAAGAATCAGCAGACGCAGCAGCTGTATAAACAGAACATTTTGTGGTACTTACAAGGCGGGATATCCCGCCTTTTTTAGTTAGCTTTTTTGGAGGAAGAAAACTATGTGGAGTGAATTCAAGGCTTTTATCGCTCGCGGCAACGTGCTCGATCTCGCGATCGGCGTGATCATCGGTGCAGCATTCGGCAAGATAGTTACAACATTTACTGAAGGCATAATCATGCCATTTGTCGGTTTGATCACCGGCGGCATGGACTTCAAGACCAAGTTCTACGACCTTAGCGGCAAGCTCGGCCCCGGTGCAACTCCGGAACAGATCGATGCTGCCGTCAAAGGTGGTGCTCCGCTGGTACGCTACGGCCAGCTAGTCAGCGACTTTATTACATTCATTATCGTCGCACTGGTGATGTTCATCATCGCCAAGCTCGCGATGGACTATTTTGCAAGGCTCGCTGCCAAAAATCCGCCGCCGCCTCAGGAAGCTCTGCTTACCGAGATACGCGACATTCTCAAAGCCAAGTAACAGAATTATCAAAGATCAGCGACGCGAAGGTGCAGTATCAGTCTGTCGCCTTCGCGTTTTCTATTTTGTGCGATAGGCCGCCGACGGCGTGACGCATAGATCGAGTGCGACATCGGACTCGGTAACATCGTCGATCACCTCGACTGGCGGAAAGAAACTGACGCCGACCTTCAGGCAATCGGGCCGGCAACTCGCCAAAAATCGGTCGTACATTCCTTTGCCGTAGCCGACGCGGTGTCCCCGCTCGTCAAAGCAAAGCAGCGGCACGATCACGAGATCGATCTCGTCCGGCTCGATCGCATTGCCGGTGGCCGGTTCGCGAATTCCCCAGCTGTTCTCGCTCCACTCGGTCGCCTCGTCAAACGCCACGCTCCCGATCGTCCCCGATTTGAGATCCGTCTTCGGGGCGATGGTCACGATACCGAAATGATCGCGCCAGAGCCGGTAATAGATCATCGACGTGTCGATCTCATTGAATTTCGGTATTCGAATGAATGTGTGTACCTTCGCGACGCCGGTCAGATCGACGTTCTCAAAAAAGCGGTCCGCTATCTTCCGGCTCGCCGCCGCAACCTGGGCCGCCGAGAGCGAAGCACGTTTCTCGAGATACAGCTTTCGTAGATCGGATTTTATCATTGGCCGCGAAAGGCGTTATCCGCGCTTTTTGTCGGGACGCGGTTTGATCGCCTCGCTCGTTCGTGGTGAGACGACCGATGCTTTGAACTCCGAGCCGGTTTGGATGTCGCTCTCAGCCTTTGCTGCCAACAGTTTTGACTCGCTCACGATCTTTTTCGCGGCCTTAGCAGCTTTGCTCGGTCTTTTCTTTGCTTTTGTCATATAGATCCTATTATTCCTTGATGATCCAACCGCCGCCGACGACTTCGTCGCCGTCATAGAATATCGTAGCCTGACCGGGCGTGATCGCACGCTGCGGTTCGTCGAAAACGATCCGGGCATGCGCGTCGGGCAGAGCATAGATCGTCGCAGGCGACGGGTCGTGGCGGTATCGTATCTTCACATTGGCACGCACCGGTTCGGCCGGCGTATCGAACGCGACCCAATTCACGCCTTTCGCGACAAACTCGACCGCCTCTAGCTCGTTTTCCTCGCCGACGATGATCTGATTTCTGGCACGCTCGATCTGCACGACATAGAGTGGCTTTTCGTGGGCGATGCCGAGACCGCGCCGCTGGCCGATCGTGTAGCGATGAATTCCGGTATGCGTCCCAACTATGTCGCCGGCGGTATTCACGATCTCGCCTCCCTCGGGCATCTCTGCCGTGCGTCCCTCGTGTTCGAGATAGCGATCGATGAACTCGCTGTATTTGCCGTCGGGCACAAAGCAGATCTCCTGCGATTCCTGCTTTTCGGCAGTATATAGATTTGCGCCGCGTGCTATGTCGCGAACCTCTTCTTTCTGCATCTCGCCGAGCGGAAAATACGATCGCGAGAGCTGTTCCTGCGTGAGTTCCCAGAGGAAATAGCTCTGGTCCTTCCAATGATTGGTCGAGCGAAAGAGCCGATAGCGGTCCGCAGCGTCGTCGTAAATGACGCGTGCATAATGCCCGGTCGCGACCTTTTCGCAGCCGAGGCTCAAGGCCATCCGATCCAGCGACGCAAACTTCAGACGTGAATTGCACGCGACGCACGGTATCGGCGTCTCGCCGCTCAGATAGCTCGCAACAAAGGGCTCGACGACGTCGCGTTCGAAATCCTTTTCGAGATTGAGCACGTAGAACGGAAACCCTAAGCTTTCGGCGACTCGCCGTGCATCATAAACGTCATCGAGCGAGCAGCAGCGTGACGGCAAAGGATCGCCGTTCTCGTCCGTGCTGATGCCGCGGCGCTGATTCCACAGCTGCATCGTGAAGCCGATGAGTTCGTGCCCCTGCTCTTTTAATAATGCGGCCGCCGCCGAACTATCGACGCCGCCGCTCATTGCTACTGCTATCTTCATTACGTCAAGCCCATTATTCTGACAGGCTCATCGTATTGGATGCAAGAGGTATTCCTGGTAGTTAAGGCTCGTCTTTGAAATAAAATATCACTGACCTAATCTGATAAGGCCTTACGCAATTCCGCGATGATAGCGTTAGCGTAAAGCCTTGCTCCGGCCGGATCAGGGTGACCAACTGCAGCATAGGAACATCGCTTTGGTGAGTATTTGATACCAGTCGTTTTCTGCAACTCCTCAAACGCGGCCTTGCAGTCTGCCTTCCGTTCTGCATACAGAGGGTCCTCAACGGTACCATCCTTTCGCATTCTAAAGAGCTTAGTGTTCGGGGCCTCAACCACGTGTTCTTCGGTAAGTGGCGACTTTACAAAGACGGCTTGTTCCCGGCCTATTACTGTATTGTGTGCTGCCACGGCTGCCTGCAGATTACGTTCCGATTCAGCAACCCAGACTCGCGAGCGCTTGATCGCTTTTTTCAACAACTTACCAAAAACAATAGGACGCATGACGGGATTGTTGACAAACCCCTGCAGCCAGCCGGGAACATTAAGCGTCTCTAACCAACCGTTGAAGACCTTACTGCGTGACGAATATTCCGAAAGTATCGGATAATAGCCAACCACAACGATATGAGCATCAGGGTTTTGCCCGGCGATATACCTGAGAAGTGATCCTACGCGGTCCCGACAAACCTCATCGATCTTACGGATCAATTCCTTCTCATCACCAAATGGGTCGAGTACTCCTTCGACAGCAATATCTGTAATTCCGGCGGTCAGCATTACGAGGTCCGCTCCTCGCTCAACTCTTCGGGATTTGAACTCTGCGGCTGCTGTATCGACCTGTTTGAACATGCTTGGCGACGATACATTCACTTCACCCTTATATGGAAAATTCTCGTCCTTTCCGGCAGCCCTATACCTTGCCGCCTCCTTTGGATCGAATCTAATGGTCGCACCCGAATGGGCCTTCACTGTCAAATTCACTTCGCGTTTCCCACCGAAGGCTTCATTCTCAAGCCATTCAGTTGTAAGCGAATAGAACTTGTCCTTTTCAAGTAATCCTTGTCCCCAAACAAGCGAATCACCCACAACCAAGAACTCAAAAGGACGATGTTGTTCAAATGCTCGGTCGAATCCCCCCTTGCCAACCACGGCCAAGATAGATGTCATGGCCATTCCCCTTAGGAACTCACGGCGATTCAGGTTATTTTCCCTGGAATTCATACTTTTCTAAATGGAGGAAACGGGATTCCACTTTCGCTAGAACAATCAGGCTTTTCGCGTCAGGTTAGTTTATTCGGATCGAAGTTGTAAAGTCACTGCCCATAACCAGGGATCGGACGCCGCCATCTTAACGCAAGGAATATTGCCAGGCATCCAGCAGCTGCTAGAAGATGCTTCAGTGTGTGTCCGCTCACATTTTCGCCGGTTGCCCTAAAGATCACTTTGTCGCCAAGTTCTGTGAGTTTCGCAAGTCCGTAAAGAATGGCACCGGCAAGTATTAGCGATTGATGTGTATACCGCGGCCGAAATGCGAGCATTACAAAGGGCACGATCAACAATGGAACCATCTGCACCCAATAGTATATTCGGAGGTCATCAAACCAGTGCCAATATAGAACACTTGCCACGCCGAGGAAGACCGCGGGACCTAGCAGCATCCTTAGCCTTTCACCGAGGTACTCGCCTAATAGCCCAATAAAGAGCCCCATGAAACCTACAGTTAATGAGCTCCTGTCCCATACCAAGGTCTCATCATTTGGTGTCCAGTGATAGTAAGACGACGCGACGCCGACTAATGCGATCCCAGTAAACATTACCAACCAAGCGTTACGAAGCGGTCCAAGATCCCTGCTAAGGCAAAGCCACAACCCCGCCAATCCGACTATTAGGAACGGAAGATTCGAGGCGACATCACCGAAATTTGGTATCCCTGACAAAGCCCGGCTATCCGCAAAGGCGTGATAATTCTGATCCTGCGCAATCGGGGCCTGGAGCAACAATGCGGCGAATGAACCAAAAACTACCACACCGATCAGCGAATACCGCCAATAGCGGGAACCGGTACTTTGAACTTTAGGTCCTGTATCCATTATTGCTTCCGTGGACCAACGGTCGGCATCACATTCGACCTTAACGTTTCTACTATTGCGGAGGCAAATGCTCGTGAACCGGCGACATTGGGATGCGCAACTGAGGACAGCTCACACATTCGCTTTGATAAGCAACCGTAGTGGCGATAAGTCATTTCCGCAAATACCTGAGCGCATCCGGCCTTGCGTTCCGCGTAAGTCTCGTCGTTAGGTCGATGGTCTTTGCCGATCTCCCAAACAAGAGTATCGGGGGCACCGTAACTGTGTTCTGATGCTATCGGCGACGGTACATAGAATACTCGCTCGGCATGTAACCGACTATTTACAGTATTAACTGCATCGGTAATGTTGCGGTTTGACTCTCGCATCCATAGCTCGGAGCGCTCCGCGAATTTATTACGGAAAGGTTTGAGTAATTGACGGCTCAGCGGGTTGGTTGCGACAAACTGCAACTTTGGAGGAAAGCTCACGATCTTAAAGAAGTATCTTGCCATAGCTTTGATGTCTGTCTTTCTCGAGGCAATCGGGGCATACCCCACAACCACTATCTTAGCTCGCGGAAAAGTGGCAGCTATAGTTTCAAGTAGCTCAGTCATCGATACGTTACAAAACCGCCGTACTCGTTCGCGGAGTTTCGATCGTGGATAGAAGGGACTCATAATGTCCGCGACGAGTACATCCGTGATGCAACCGGACAACATAACGAGGTCGACCTCGTCAGGATCGGTATATTCGGTGGCGGCAACCTCTACCTGACGCCTAATGCTCGGAGCGGAGAGATTTGCTTCGGTAAAACGAAAGACATTTATGTCGTCACCCGCATCCGCCATGGCCTTGAGCTCCTCTGGATGGATAGTGATTCGCGAACCCGCATGGGCTTTTACTTTAAGCTCCACGCGTCTCGATGACCCAAGCAGCTCTTTTTCAAGACGCTCCTTCACAACCGAGTAGGATCGATTTTCTTCTCGTAGCCCTTGTCCGGAGATATGGGAATCACCCACAACGAGCATTTTGAAGGGCTGCTCCGACTGGGCCAGAAATTCGGAGCGGAGCAACAGCGATATGATCGCCAAGCCAGAGATCTTGATCCACAACTTCAACAGCATCTTCACGCAACTTTAGCTTTGCAAACACTATGCCTGCGAGATAGGTGCTCAGTTTATGTACGCAATGCCAAAAATACTCGCAATTCTCTAGCTAACGACCAGAGTAGTACCGCTAATAGACCGATTCCTCGCAGAAATGCGCGAAATTTCTCATTGCCCCGGCTTTTGCATTATCTTAGGGCCGTGTTATATTCACAACACTATGAAGCTTGCCACCCGCTAAATAATCCTCAAAATTAGTGCCCAGTTTCGTCGCAGCGCGCGTAAGAACGGGCGTCGTCCGGCACATATTTGTGTCTTTGGCTCTCTTTTTCGAAACAAGAAAATTTATGTCCAAAACTGTGGAAACCGCAAACGCGGAAGCATTAGACAATTCATTTTGGGCGGTAGTTCGAGAAGCAGTCCGCGGTTCGAATCGTGACTTCACACAAGGACCTATCGGACTTGGCATCTTCTTGCTCGCGGTACCTATGATACTGGAGATGAGCATGGAAAGTCTCTTCGCGGTCGTGGACATCTTCTTCGTCGCCAAGCTCGGTGCGGACGCAGTTGCTATTGTCGGACTGACCGAAAGTGTCATGGCCCTGATATATGCGGTCGCCTTCGGATTTGCCATTGGAGCTACAGCCACTGTAGCTCGGCGAACCGGCGAGAATGACCCGGTTGGGGCAGCGAGATCCGCGGCGCATGTCATCTATTGCGGCGTGATCGTTTCCGTTGTGATCAGCGCGATCGGCATTGTCTTCGCTCCACAGATCCTTACGATTCTCGGAGCTAAACCGCACCTGCTCGAGGAAGGTTCTCGATTCATGCGGATCATGGTCGGCGGCAATGGCGTAGTACTGTTCATCTTTTTGCTGAACGCGATCTTTCGCGGTGCGGGCGACGCCGCCGTCGCGATGCGAGTGTTAGTACTCGCTAATGGATTGAACATGATCCTCTCGCCGTGCTTCATTTACGGCGTCGCTTTCTTTCCTGAACTTGGCGTCACCGGTGCGGCGGTCGGCACGACCATCGGCCGGGGGATCGGCGTCGCATATGCGGCGTGGAACCTCTTCCGCCCGGGCGGCCGCATCCACGTTCATCGCGATAGCTGGAAGCTCGACGTCGGCCTCCTTTGGAGGCTGATCAAGCTCTCAGCAACGGGTGTTATACAACTTCTGATCGCGACCGCGAGTTGGACTGCATTGATGCCGATCATGGCCGGATTTGGAGAAGCTGCGATCGCGGGCTATGTGATCGCGTTGCGTGTAGTGATGTTCGCGTTGCTGCCGGCGCTTGGTTTGAGCAATGCTGCGGCAACGATGGTCGGCCAGAATCTCGGTGCGGGAAAACCGGAGCGGTCCGAAGCCGCCGTTTGGAAGGCCGCGTGGTTCAATGCCGCGTTCTATTTCGGCATCGGGCTCATCTTTTTGTTCTTTTCGCATCCGATCATCGGCATATTTACCCACGAACCTGAAGTGCTCAAATACGGCACGTCGGCGCTCCACGTTATCGCCTACGGTTTTGCTTTCTACGGACTTGGAATGGTGCTCGAGACGGCATTTAACGGCGCCGGCGACACATGGACGCCGACCTATCTCAATCTGCTCGTCTTTTGGATATTCGAGATTCCGTTGGCCTACACGTTGGCGTACCGTTTTGAGATGGGGCCGGATGGTGTGTTCTGGGCGATCACTTTGGCCTTCTCGCTCCTCGCTGTCGCCAGTGGATTACTTTTCCGCCGGGGCAAATGGAAACTAAAGGTCGTCTAATGATATTTGATCACTTACTGTTCAGCGCGAGGCCGTTATGGTAAAAACTCACTATGCCGCCCGACGCGTTTCGGGACCCGCGACAGCACAGCTTTGACGAATGGATCGCCATCGGCGACTACCTTTACCGCGCCAAAGACGTCGTCGCATTCGGCACGCCATTGACGGCGGCGAATGTCCGCGAAGCCTATCTCAAAGGCATTTTTCCGTGGTATACCGAGGGATTTCCGCTGCCGTGGCATTGCCCCGAGCAGCGGGCGATCCTCGATTTCGCCGACCTTCGTATTCCGCGAAGTCTTGCAAAGGAACGGAGAAAGGGCGAGTTCACATTCTCGATCGACCGTGACTTCAGAGCCGTGATGCGAGAATGCTCGCTCGCTAACCGCCCGGGACAGCGCGGAACGTGGATAACTCCAGAATTTGAGAAAGTTTACAGCCGGCTTCACGACGAAGGCATGGCCCACAGCGTCGAGGTTTGGAACAAGTCGGGCGAACTTGTTGGCGGGCTCTACGGCATCGACGCCGGCGGTGTTTTCTGCGGCGAATCGATGTTCTATAAAGAGCCGAACGCATCTAAGCTCGCATTGCTTTTCCTCATCGATCACCTTCAGAAACGACGTGCGACCTGGCTCGATTGCCAGGTAATGACGCCGCACATGGAGGCTCTCGGTGCGAAAGACATTGACCGTTTGGAATTTTTGGATAGACTCGGGGAAACACAAGAATTACAGCTTGAGGCTTTTTGAGGGAAAATGGACGACCAAATCGAACTCCGCCGGCATCTTAACGAACTCCTGACAGGCAGTTCGGCTCACATCGATCTCGAGGCCGCTCTCGACGGTTTCCCGCTCGAACACATCAATACCCGCATCGAAAATTCGCCGCATACCGCGTGGGAATTGCTCGAGCATCTGCGGCTGGCTCAGTGGGACATTCTCGATTTCAGCGTAAATCCGGCATACCGGGAAATGGCGTTTCCCGACGATTATTGGCCGAAAGACGCGGGAACTGAAGTCGCATGGAAAGCATCGGTCTCGCAGGTCCAGGCCGATCTGAGGGCAATGCTCGATCTGGTCGAAGATCCGGCGACCGACCTTTACGCCGTGATCCCGCACGGCGACGGCCAAACGATCCTCCGTGAGGCATTGCTCGCCGCCGATCACAACGCATATCATGTCGGCCAGATCATGCTGCTGAGACGAATTCTGGAGAAACAGTAGATCGATGCCGCATCGCGAACGAAAAAATATCCGTCCGGGAATGCAGGTCGCCATCGTCCTGAAACAAGACCAGCGAACCGGCAAAGAGACAGTCGGAGTGGTGAAAGACCTGCTGACAAATTCACCGAACCATCCGCACGGGATCAAGGTGAGATTAGAAGATGGACAGGTCGGACGAGTTCAGAGAATCATGGCAGAATAATTCTGCATTCAACGACGCAGATTTGTGTTATACTTGCAACGCTGTTGAAAGACAATTTTAGGAGGGCCTCCCATGGCTACTTTTTCTGACAGTACTTCCGATTCTGTTTTACCTGAGCACTCGGTGGCGAAAGTTAAATTGCTCGGCGAATATTTAAGGTTGTTTTTGAGCATCATTGCAAACGATGGTTATACGAAGCGAATACGTATCTTTGACTTATTTTGCGGTGAGGGTATTTACGGTGATTCTGGGGAGGGAAGCCCAATCGTCATTATGAAGGCCGTGAAAGACCTTTATTACACAAGGGAATCAAAATCATTTCGATCGCCCAAGATAGATTGCTACTTCAACGATAATAATAAGGACAAAGTTCTAAAGGTTGAAGAAAGTATAAAAACAAAACATCTTCACTACTCTCAAATTGGCGAGATAGCCTATAGCAATCGAAACTACGACGATTTTATTAAGGAACTAATCCAAAGACTCCCGGAAAGTCGGGATGAAAAGAACTTTGTTTTTATTGATCCCTACGGATACAAGCATATAAGAGCAAGTGACATCCAAGCTCTCCTTTCAAAAGGAAACGTAGAAGTCCTACTATTTCTGCCCACTCAGTTTATGTATCGCTTCGATTCAAATGGAATGCCGGAAGCTTTAGTAGATTTCATCGAAGAGATCGTTGACTATGGGCAGTGGAAAGAGACTGATAGCGTTTGGGGGTTTGTCGAGCAACTGAAAATAGCATTTAGACAAAACCTTGGTGCAAGAAGATTTGTCGACACATTCACGATTCAGAAAGATCCTCAGACTGTATTTTGCTTGTTCTTTTTTAGCAGCCATATCAAAGGCTTTGAAAAAATGTTAGAAGCAAAGTGGAAACTTGATAAAGATCAGGGGAAGGGGTGGAATTATAGAGGTGATCAACAAAGTAGTTTGTTTTCTGAACTCAAGATTCATCCGCTTGAACAGAAAATGCGAGCATTTCTAACAGAAGAAGTTAGAGGGAACGGTGATGTGTATGAATTTACACTTCAATGCGGTTTTCTACCCAAACACACGACTGAAGTCTTTACGAACTTGCAAAAATTAGAACAATTAATTGTGGAAGACAAACACGGTACGCGAGTACGGAAAGGTTCATTCTATATTAATTACAAGGCGTTTCGAGACGATCCGACTAAAGTACGCTTCTTCTTAAGCTAGTTATGGCACACAAATCTCCGATCGAATGGACCGAATCGACTTGGAACCCGGTAACAGGCTGCAAAAAGATCAGCCCGGGCTGTAAGAATTGCTACGCCGAGCGGTTATCAAAACGGTTGCAAGCAATGGGTCAGGCAAATTATGTAAATGGATTTGAGCTGACACTCCAGCCACATATGCTTGAACTTCCGTTGAGGTGGAAAAAGCCACAGACCATATTCGTAAATTCGATGAGCGATCTTTTCCACATCGACGTTCCGCTGGATTACATTCAGCAGGTCTTTGATGTGATGAATCAGGCATTTTGGCATCGCTTTCAGGTTTTGACCAAACGAGCGGATCGCTTGGAAGAGCTTAGTTCTGAACTCAATTGGTCAGCAAACATTTGGATGGGGGTTTCTGTTGAGAATCAGAAGTATGTCCATCGAATCGATCATCTGCGCCGAACTGATGCGAAAGTGAAATTCCTTTCGCTTGAACCATTGATCGGCCCTTTGAAGGGAATGAATTTGTCTGGTATCGATTGGGCAATTGTCGGCGGCGAAAGCGGCTATGGCTTTAGACCGATCAAAGAAGAGTGGGTACTGGATATCAGAAAACAATGCGACGAATTTAATGTTCCTTTCTTCTTCAAACAGTGGGGCGGTTTTAACAAAAAGAAAACTGGGCGAATGCTCGAGGGACGTACTTACGACGAAATGCCAAAACTAGCTTATGCCTAATAATTTTCTGATCTACGGTGCCAATGGCTACACCGGCGAACTCATCACCCGAATGGCAGCAGAGCGCGGCCTAAAGCCGATCCTTGCCGGTCGCAATGAGGCAAAGGTCGCCGAGCTTGCCGCAAAGTACGGCTTCGAGCACCGGGCGTTCTCGCTCGATGACACCGAGAAGCTCGACGCTGCGCTGAACGAGGTCGATATGGTGCTGCACTGCGCCGGGCCTTTTTCGATCACGAGTCTGCCGATGGTGAAGGCGTGCATTCGAAATAAGAAGCACTACACAGACATCACGGGCGAGATCAGTGTGTTCGAGACATGTGCGGCGATGGGCAAAAAGGCCGAGGAGGCCGGCGTGATGCTGATGCCGGGCGTCGGCTTTGACGTGGTGCCGAGCGACTGTCTCGCACGGCATCTCAAGGACCGTCTGCCGACAGCGACGCATCTTTCGCTCGCATTCTATGGCATGGGCCGTATCTCGCACGGCACTCAGGCGACGATGACGATGAACGTCGGCCGCGGCGGCGCTATTCGCAAAGACGGCAAGATCACGCCTGTTCCGGCGGCGTGGAAGACCCGCGAGATCGATTTTGGTCCTGTCGGAACCGCGAGCGGTAGCGACCGGGTGAAAAAGCAAGGAGTGACCATTCCGTGGGGCGATGTTTCGACAGCATTTTACTCGACCGATATCCCGAATATCGAGGTTTTCACCGTCGTGCCGCCGGATGGCTTGAGATTGATGAAAATGAGCCGCTACCTTGGCTGGCTGCTGGCAACGAAATTCATCCAGAAATACCTACAGGCGAATATCCCGCCCGGCGGCCCGTCTGACGAGGAACGCGCTAAAGGCAGAACGCTGATGTGGGGCGAAGCTTCTGACGCCGAAGGCAACCGCGTCGAGTCGCGCCAGCAAGGCCCCGAGGGCTACACGCTCACGGCGATCGCGGCTCTGAACATCGCCGAAAAGATCATGGCCGGCAGCTTCACGCCCGGCTATCAAACTCCCGCAAAAGCTTATGGAGCAGGCCTCGTCTTAGAGATCGACGGCGTTGAGCGTGAGGACACTTGATCTGAACCCACCCCAATGCCTACTTTATCGATAGACGTTGTTGATTTGCTGACAATGCTTGTTGGTAAGAAGTTATCAGATTAGGAATAGCTATGCATGCGATTATCAGCATAATCACGATTGCGAATATTCGTTCGACGAATACGATGTTCGCTTTTCGACGCTCTATCTCGAATAAAGCATATACAGATCTACAGATTCCAAAGAGGACATAGCCTGCGCCAAAAAAGGCGAGTATGAGAGTTGGAATCACCAGAAGCTTGAGAAGGTTACCTAGGCTGTTGGCGATAGGTTCAGGCCGTTCAACCGGAGGTGTATTATGGTACTCGCTATAACTAACACTAAGAATTCTAAGGATCTCAAAGAGCACAAGGTAAAGAAATACCATGATCGCTCCGCGGAGAACGAATTTTCCACCTCGCCGCAATCCCAGACTCCTTATTGATCGAACCTCGGACCTCGCCGTCTGGTCGACTGAGGTCTTCTCATCGGTTCTCACGGTGTCCACAATGACGGTTGGAAACTCAAATACCTCCGCCGTTGTTTCGTCGCTATAACGGAAAGCAGCAACGGTTCCCGATTTCCTTAGCTCCCCATTGAATCTATACCCGCGACGCCGAAGCGTTTCGATCATCGGACGGCCATCGGCAGCCTCGCCGAGGACCTTTCGCAGGACGTGAATGTTCTGGATCAGGTTCGATTCCTCAACGAAGGCATTGGGCCAAAGTCTGGTCATCAAGGCGTCCTTGCTGACGATCTCGCCGTGGTGCTCGATCAGAGCGAGTAACGTTTCGACCTGCTTCGGGGTAAGAGGAAGTTCTTCGCCGTCGATCTTCGAGAGCATCAGGTGCTCAGTGTCGAGCCTAAATCCCTCGAACTCATATACCGGCTCAACATCGCCTTTGAGGTTAATTTGAGGCGATTTTGATTTTAAATCTAACGACATCCCAAGCAACTCCGGTTATGTTGAAGGCGTATCTGCCGGACAAGGAGCGAATAAGACTTTTTGGAGCATTGTATGCCAAAAATGTGAAAAAGTCAGCATTTTTTATTAGTAAGTTAACCCCCAACAAAAAGGAGTCAAACATGACACATAATTCATCCTTTAAAACTATAGTCGTCGCGGTCTTGGCTGCGGTTCTGTCCCAGCCCATTGCTTCCATTGCAAATATCGAGGGTGTTGCAGCTGCAGGTGCTTTTTCGGGCTTCAGCGTACCACAAAATCTGGGTTCGCCGATCAATACAGCAGATAATGAAGAGCTCCCGACGATCTCACCTAACGGACTGAGCATGTATTTCAGCAGCAATCGGGCGGGTGGGCAGGGTGGTCTAGATATTTGGGTTTCGCAGCGGCCCACGCTTAGCTCGGCCTGGGGAACGCCCCAGAATCTGGGAGCGACCGTTAACACGGCCAGTGGTGACAATCTGGCCTCGATATCGCCAGACGGGCGTGAGATGTTCATGCACAGCAACCGTGCCGGCGGCACCGGCGGTGTTGATCTGTACGTCTCGACCCGAACTGATCCAAACAATGATCTCGGATGGACTGCCCCTGTAAATCTCGGCCCGGTTGTGAACTCGACACTGGCCGACCAGAACGCCAACTACTTTGTCAATCCGGCGACCGGTGCGGGCACACTGTTCTTTGCCAGTGATCGAAGTAGCGGTACAACGGGCGTCAAAGACATATTCCAAAGCACGAGAAATGCCGATGGCACGTTCAATGTCCCGACCATCGTCAATGAGCTAAACAGCCCTGCAGACGAAGCGAGAACAGCGATCAGCCGCGACGGGCTCGAGATCTTCCTCAGCTCGAGTCGCTTGAGCACCGTGTTCGCTACATTCGTCTCAACGCGAGCGTCGATCAGTTCGCCATGGAACGCGCCGGTCCCATTGAACGGTCTCAACTCGGGTGGAAGCGCTGCCCAACCGGCCCTTTCGGCTGACGGAACTGTCCTCTATTTCACATCGAACAGGACTGGCGGTTCGGGAAATGGCGATCTCTATTCGGTGACGCGGGGCGCCGTTAATCGAACAGTCGCCGGAGATTTCGACGGCGATGGTCGCAGCGACATTAGCATCTTCCGTCCGTCGGATGGCAGTTGGTGGATCATGCAAAGTGGAACAAATACATTGAGCGTTCGACAGTTTGGCGTCGTCGGGGACAAAGTCGTAACCGGAGACTACGATGGTGATGGGCGAACCGATCTAGGGCTATTTAGACCGTCTGATCGGAACTGGTACATCCATCGAAGCTCTGACAATGTCGTTTCGGTCACCAATTGGGGACTAGGAACTGATCGGCCGGTTCCGGGCGACTACGATGGCGATGGACGAACGGACATTGGCGTGTATAGGGACGGTGTCTGGTACATCATCTTTAGCTCGACCGGGCTGACTACTTATTTCACCTTTGGTGTCAGCAGCGATATACCGATTACCGGCATAGCTCAATAGAAACACTTGAGCCAAGGAGACCTTATGATCGGATATTGCGCCTTTCTAATCCTGACCATCACCAGCGTCTTTCCACTTGGGGCCCAAACGTCGCCAGGAGCGGGAAATGGAAAGATCGTGTTTTCAAGTTCGCGTGACGGAAACCGGGAGATCTATACCATCGAACCGAATGGCGTCGGTTTGATGCGATTGACCAGCAACAACGAATTTGACGGATATCCTTCATTTTCGCCAAACGGCCGAAAGATAGCCTACTTAAATGTCGTTTACCGTGGATCGCTCTTCGTCTTCACGATCAAGACCATGAACGCAGACGGTTCCGATCAACAATTTGTAACGGAGGTAGATTTTGGTGGATCCCATCGCCAGGACTTTGGAATGGACTGGTCACCTGACGGCGAAAAGCTTGCTTTTCCTTCGAACGGAGACATATGGACAATTAACATTGACGGGACTTGCCTGACAAATCTCACCAACTCAGTGCACGAGGACGGGGAACCCTCCTTTTCACCGGACGGCAGTACTATAGCTTTCTCCACGGATCGATTCAACAACGGGATGCCGGATATTCACTTGATGAATTCCGATGGGTCCGCACTTAGGCCCTTCACGACCTATGGCGGGGCAAATCTTATCTACGTGAACCCCAAATGGTCACCAAACGGGAATCAGATCGCATTTTTGGGCAATGACCCGTATCTCTTTGCGGACGAGGGCCGACTGATCGTCCGAGACGCGACCGGCGGACCATATCTTGACCTGCTTCCTTATACCTCGACAGGTATTGCCTGGTCGCCTGATGGTACGCGGATACTCGTGTCTTATGGAAACGAGGAAAATATCTGGGGACTCTATACTGTTGACCGATCTGGCGGTACTCCCTCGTTGCTTTACGTTGGCAGCCTCAATTCACCTGATCCCGACTGGGCCCCCGCAACGACAGGAGGTGTATCGGGGAGGATCAAGGATCCGCAAGAGCAAGGCCTGCGTAATGCACGTGTCACGCTGACATCGCAGCAAGGAATCACCTGGTCGACCACCACATCTTCCTTCGGGTACTTCAGTTTTGAAGACTTACAAACTTTCGAAAATTACACGATTACCGTTAGATCGAAACGTTATCGTTTCGCACCTCACAACATAATGCTGCTGAGTGATCTTTCCGACATAGAACTAACTGGGTCGGAGTGATCCTTATGCACATGATCAAATAAAGGAGAAACAACAATGAGATCAAAGTTCCTGCACCTTCTAGTTCTATGCATATACTCGGCGTCCGCAAATCTGTATGCTCAGGGCAATCAGGCCAGCGACCGAGAGATCCCGGGAGAGGAGATCGTCCTTCAATGGAATCGAGTTCTCACACAGACCCTTGCCATCTCTGGTCAGCACCCCACAACGGTACGCATCCAGCGAAGCTATGCGGTGATGCACTTGGCAATGTTCGATGCCATCAATTCTGTTGACGGCAATTTCACCCCGTACCTTACGAAGGTGCCCAGCGCCGGGGCCTCATCGCGCGCCGCGGCGGCGTTTGCGGCACACGGGGTTCTCTCGAGCTTGTATCCTTCGCGGGTAGCAGTATTCGATGCTGAGTTGGCAGATTCATTGATCGGCGTTCCCAATAATGGTGCCGTCGCCGGTCGTCAGATAGGGATTCTTTGTGCCCAGCGTATGCTGGCTAATCGAGCAAACGACGGCTGGAATGTAACCCCGCCTCCATATATTCTCCCAACCACCCCGGGAAACTGGCAACCCACCCCTCCTGGAAACGCGGCGGCTTCGCTCACCCATTTTCGAGGCGTCACACCATTTACGATGTTTCAAAATACTCAGTTTCTGCCGGTTCCGCCTCCGACGTTGACCAGTTACGAGTATGCGGCAGAAGTGAACGAGGTAAAGACCCTCGGCTCCGCTACCGGATCGTCCCGCACGGACGAACAAACGCAGACGGCGCAACTCTGGGCCTCCGGAACAACAAGCGAGGTTTACCTCAACGACCTCATTCGCAATATGGCGATCAGCCGAAACCTTTCCGTATCGCAGAATGCCCGACTTTTCGCCCTTGTCTATATGGCTTCGCATGATGCGCTTCAGACAACGAACACGACGCAATACACATACGGAAGATGGCGTCCGATTACAGCCATACGACGGGCCGATGAAGACGGCAATCCCGGAACAACTGCCGATGCAAATTGGTTGTCATTGATCAACGCGCCAGCTACTCCCACTTACTCGTCGAATGCTTCTGCCCTGACGTCTACTCCGGCGCGATTGTTATCGCTGTTCTTCGGTCGGGACGACATACCTTTTCAGATCAACTTTGGCGGTACGCCAAATGTTATCCGGAGCTACTTAAGCTTCTCGGCAATGACAAATGAGGCCGCGCTAAGTCGCATTTACGCTGGAATACACTTTCGCAGCGATATAAACGCCGGTCAGATCGCCGGCAATAATGTTGCGACCTACGTGTTTCTCAACTATCTGAGGCCCATTGAGTGCAAAGATCTCGCCAGCGACTCAAGCCCCTGACCGGGGCGACCGGCTTCCTCTAGACCTCGCAGAAAGGAAGGTTGGACAGATTGGCTAAAGTGGTCTTCCCCTTGACTGAGCGGCGCACTCAGTGGAGCCAAGGCAACCTCGGCGTCTGTACTGTGGCACGCGTTCTTTTGCGTGACGGGGGGGTATGCGCTCCCCTGGATCGAGAGAACCGATCCCGACGTTGAGAACCACCCTCCGGGCTACCGCCATACCGCTCCTTCGGAGGGAGGGGGGCAGCGATGGCTTAACGCCGTAGATCGGCACGCGGACTAAGTGCACAATTTCGTGGATCTTGCCCGTTCTGCTCCCACCAACACCTAGTTCTGGTCACATACAATACCCGTTGGGTCACCGGAAATCGCCGTTGTGTCATCATAAACACCCGGTTGTGTCACCATGTTTTAGTGCGCCGTTCCCGGAAATGGACCGGTCGCCGTGGTGGCGGTTCGCGGCATCTATAGCGTGATCGCGTTCAAACCGACAGTCGCAGCGATGGCGGCGACGGCACACCCTGATCACAACGCACGGCTGACGGCCACCGGTGCGGTGAAATTTTTCTCTTGACATCTCGCTCAATGTGTGCTATCTATGCAACAGCCTATTATATATGCAAAGGAGATAGCCAAATGGCCACAATATGGAAAACCTATCGCGGCGGGCCGACAAAGGCTCCCGCAACTGTCGTAAACATTTCGATCAACAGCAAGAACGTCATTACGCTTAACCGCCAAGCGTACGAATTGATCAGCCGTGCCGAGTCGGCCGTGCTGCTGTTTGACGACAAGAACAGCGTGATCGGCATCGTACCGGCAAACCACAAGAATGCCGAGGCATTCCCCGTGAGGCCCAAGAACGAAGGGAATTGGATCATCAACGCCGCACCATTTTGCCGGCACTTTCGGATCTCGGTGGACCGGACCGAGCGGTTTGACGACCCCCAGGTAGATAACGAGGGAATTTTACACCTCGACCTGAAGCGCACGCACAACGTCAGCCTGAAACGCGGCCGCCGCCAAAAGGCCGACCCGTCCCCAAACCAATATGCGGGCAGATCAGGCGGCTCTGTTGCCGAGCTTGAACCAGCTCGCGATGAACAAAACGCCAAGCAGTAGATCGATCATGCCGGCGGCAAACATCTCGACGCCGAGGCGGCCCGCGGCAAAGAGCACCGCTGCCGCTATGGCAAAGCTGAATTTCTCGACGATAGACGGCAGGATCATCAGCCGATATTTTACGGGGTCGCGGCTGATGATCAGAAATACGATCTGAAAAGCCACGGCAACTCCGACAAAACCGTAAAAGAACTCGGGATGCGTTATCGCGGGCGGGTTATCCGCACCGATCTTGTTCTCAAGAAAGTACTGCGGCAGCAGGACCAGCAGCCCATAGATACCGGCCGTGAGGAATGTATATTTTGCGAACTTCATGTTTCGCCTCCACCTGTAATAGCGAGATCCAGACGATCGCGGTATCAGTCTCTATCTGGATATAACCTCAAAATCTATCCATTGAGACGAGGTCGCTCCTTTTGCGCCTGCGGCAAGGTCGGTGACGATGACCTGTATGGCGTAATCGCCTGGGTCGGTATTCTTGGCAAGCTGCATGTACGAGAACGAGTCTATTCGCGTCAGGTCTTTGGCGTCCGAGACGTCGACCTCCTGCGGTTTGCCCTCAACAATTAACTTTCCGCCCTGGTACAGATTGACGCGGACCGAGACCCGCGGCTTGCCCTGCTCGAGCTTTGCGTTATAGATCGTGTAAAGATAGGCGACGATCGAGCCGGGCGAGAATTTCCGGATAGCGGGTATCTCGCCCGACGTCGGCAGGGTGATCGCCGTCTCGGGCGTCGGTGCCTTTGGCGTGTCAAAGCGGCCTGCCGAATCGACGCCGGTCACAGTGAGGCCCGACAAATAGAGCCCCGAGCGTTTTAGGTCGGGAATGGTCACGACCTGGCTTGCCGAACCTATACCGCGGCTGTTGCCGTCGCGAACTGCTACGCGGAAGGTGTAAGTACCGGGCTTCTTTACCGGAACGTCTGCCGAGTAAACGAGGCCGCGTTCCTTGATGATCGCGGCTGTGTTCGCGTCAAATTTGACGGTATGCGTCCGCGTAAATTCGTCGACCACCTCGTTTTTCTCGTTCATGGTAACGGCAACGACGTCGAGCACGACCTTTTTCATGCCGTTCGGCTCATCCGCAAATGTGATCTCGTCGCCATTCAGATGAAATGTCGAGCGTACCAGGTCGCTGGCGTAGAGCGTGTTGGCAAAGTACGCCGACAGGCCGACCGAAAATCCTGGCCGCGGCAGCGGGGCAGCTATTGCCTCGTAAAGGTCGCTGTCAGCGGATCGACGCTTCACCGGCTTTGCCGCCTCGTCTGGAACGCCCACATAGCCCGACCGGTAACCGACCTTAAGGTCAGGCACCTTTACCTTGACCTCGATAGAATTGAATTTTTTGCTCTTGAACGAATCATCCGCCGGTTCATAAGCAAGGAGGTAATAGCCCGTCTCTCGCCGCAGTATCTCACCCATCGGCCGGTCCAGCAGGTCTTGTCCCTGATAAAACTCGCCGCCGGTCTCGTAAGCAAGCGCCGCGAGGCCGTCCTGCTGCCGCGCCGCATCGGCAATGCGTCCATCGGAGATCGCCTTGGTCGCGTTAAAGTCGTCGCGAACGTAAACCTCGTCTTTTGACTCGATCATTCCCGGAACGTTTGCCCCGCGTATGTCAAATGTATTGACCACGACACCGGCCCGGTTGGCTGCGTCGGTCACCTCGCGCATCGCCTCGCGGGCACTGAGCGACTCATTGCGGCGATTGCGGAACGGCAGCCCGTCAGAGAGAAGGAACATCATCTTTCGCCCCGGTGCCTGATCGAGCCCGCGAAGGGCGTATCTGATCACGCCGAGGGTTCCGACGACCTGATTGTTGCGGATCGAGTCCTCGCGGTATTCGCGGTTCCTTTTTTCCTCTTCGGTCTCGATAGTGCGGGTCGTGCTGCCGCCGTCGGAGATGAGCTTGTCGTAGGTGTTAGAGCGTGCGGCCTCGGTAAACGATCCGTCAAAGTTGCCGCAGCCGCCCTGCGGCGGATAGTACCGGATCTTATTTGCGATGGCCAGCAGCACCGACTTGTCCGAGGTATATTGCTGATAGGTACTGCTTCCTGCACGAGTCTGGTAGATGGCGACCAGATCGGTCGGCTGCATCTGCTCGCGAATGAATTTGACGATGCCGTCGCGGCTCGAATTTATTCCCCACAGTGACGCTCCGCATCCGCCGTCATCCACAACGATCGCGATCACCCGGCCCGATTGTCCGGGCTTGAGCCGCGCGGGCGGCGGTGGCGGCGCATTTTTGTCTTTTGTCGCCGTCGGCGCGGCGATAGTGGTCGAGATCTGAGCCGGATCGGCCGAGACGTAGCTAAAGGAAACGAGCCGCTGCGGCTTTCCGTCCTGAAGCAGTTCGAAATCCTCCGGCCTCAGGTTCCTGACCTGGGCCCCGTTTTTGTCGGTGACAATTACATCGACCTGGACGAGCTTTGTCGTGATCTTGACCACATCGTCGCTGTCGGGCGTCGGCGTGGGCGACTGGCCAAGGGCGGCCGCGGCAAGCATAAGGGCAAAAAGCGTTGAGAGTAACGTCTTCGTCGGGATAAACATATTCATGGTCCTTTAGATGTAGATCACGCGTGAAAGGATGAATATTCCCACGCGTCGATCCGGCATAAGAACGCGGAGGAAAAACTTAATGACCGACAGTAAACGAAAAGCGGGGCGAAAATCAATAGAATTCGCCGCCGCTTCATATTTGTTCGAAACCGTTACCGTTAGACGTCGAGATTCTTGACGTCGAGAGCGTTGTCCTCGATGAATTTGCGCCGAGGCTCGACCGAGTCGCCCATCAGGACCGTAAAGATGCCGTCGGTCTCGATCGCGTCCTCGACACGCACCTGGAGCATCGTCCGTTTGTCGGGGTCCATCGTCGTTTCCCAAAGCTGCTCGGGGTTCATCTCGCCGAGGCCTTTGTACCGCTGGATGGTGAGGTCCTTTTTGGCCATCGACATTATCTTGTCGAGCAATTCCTCACGAGTACCGAGCGTCTCGCTCTTGCCGTTCTCACCGAGTACGAACGGGCCCGGAAAGTCCATCTCGAGCGACTTTTTGAGCTCGACCGCCTTTTGAAACTCAACATAGCTTGCCAGGTTCCAGTCAACCTTTAGGCTCTGGCCGTTAGGATAAGAAATGTCGATCTCAAGCAGGCCGTGCTCGGCGTCGCCGGTAAGCTCGGCATTGTAGCCGCCGTCAACGAGCTTGCCCTCGATCTCGGCCATCATCTCTTGTTCGCCAAATATCTTTCTGAGCCTGACGGCATTCTTGGTCAGGACGCCGTCCGGCCCGGCAAAGGCGTCGAGCAGCAACTCGACAAGCCGGGCATCGTTATGCAGACGCCGGATCAGGCGAACTGAGTAATTCTTTAGCTCGGTCGTCTGCTCAAGCGCCTTTGACAGCTCGCGTCCCTCTATCGGCCTCGAGTCGGACGTGATGTGGGCATCGGCTGTCGCCATACGCATCAGGTACCGAAACATCGCCTTTTCGTCCTTGATGTACTCCTCTTTTTTGCCGCGCTTTACCTTATATAGCGGCGGTTGAGCGATATAGATATATCCGCCCTCGAGGAGCTGCGGCATCTGCCGGTAAAAGAAGGTCAGAAGCAGCGTGCGAATGTGGCTGCCGTCGACGTCGGCGTCGGTCATCAGGCAGATCTTGTGATATCTGAGCTTGTTTACGTCGAAATCGTCCTTGCCGATACCGGTGCCGAGCGCCGTGATGAGCGCCTTGATCTCGCCATGGCCCAGCATCTTGTCAAAGCGAGCCTTTTCGACGTTGAGGATCTTGCCCTTGAGCGGCAAGACAGCCTGATTCTTACGGTCGCGGCCCTGTTTTGCCGAGCCGCCTGCCGAGTCGCCCTCGACGATGTAGATCTCTGAGAGTGCCGGATCTTTTTCCTGGCAATCCGCAAGCTTGCCGGGCAGGGTCGACGAGCCCAACGCGCTCTTACGGACGATCTCGCGTGCCTTGCGGGCAGCCTCGCGAGCACGGGCGGCGTCGACCGCCTTGCCGACGATCTTTTTGGCAACGGCCGGGTGCTGTTCAAAATACTCGCCGAGCTTTTCGTTGAGGAACGATTCGACGGGCCCTTTAACAGGTGAATTGAGCTTGCCCTTTGTCTGCCCCTCAAACTGCGGCTGCGGTATCTTGACCGAGATCACCGCCACAAGCCCCTCGCGAACGTCGTCGCCCGAGAGTGCGACCTTGGCGTTCTTCATCATGCCCGACGATTCGGCGTAGTTATTGATCGTACGCGTGATCGCCCCGCGAAAACCGGAAAGGTGTGTGCCGCCGTCAACGGTATTAATGTTATTGGCAAACGAGAATATCTTTTCGTCGTAGCTGTCGTTGTACTGCATCGACACCTCGATCGAAAGGTCGTCCGAGACCGTCTCAAAGTACAGCGGCTCGTCGTGGAGCGGTGCTTTGTTGCGGTTGAGGTGCTTGACGAATTCTGCAATACCGCCCTTGTAATAGAACTCGTGCGACTTCTCGGGCTCCTCGCGTTCGTCCTTGATGTGGATGCGGATGCCCTTGTTCAGGAACGCCTTTTCGCGAAGCCGCTCGGACAGCTTTTCAAAGCTGTAAACAGTGGTCTCAAAGATGCTCGAGTCCGGGCGGAAGGTGATCTTTGTTCCGCGTTTTGACGTCGTGCCGGTCTGCTTTAGCGGGCCCGTAGGGATGCCGGCCTCAAATTCCATCTCGTGCGTCTTGCCGTCACGCCAGATCTCGAGCCGCAGGTATTCGCTAAGGAAGTTTACGCACGACACACCGACGCCGTGCAAACCGCCGGAAACCTTGTAACTGTTCGAGTCGAACTTACCACCCGCGTGCAGCACGGTCATCACGACCTCTGCGGCCGAGCGGCCTTCCTGCTTGTGAATGTCGGTCGGAATGCCGCGGCCGTTGTCGACGACCGTTATCGAGTTGTCCATGTGGATCGAGACCTCGATCGTGTCGCAAAAGCCCGCCAGGGCCTCGTCAACCGAGTTGTCAACGACCTCGTATACCAAATGATGGAGCCCGATGTCGCTTGTCGAGCCGATATACATCGCGGGACGTTTGCGGACCGCGTCACGGCCCTCAAGGACTGTGATCGAATCTGCACTGTATTCTGTCTTTGCTTTAGCCAATGCTTGAAACCTCTATACCAATAAATTGCCCTATTTATTGAACTATTTGCCGCTAAAATGTCGCCTATTTTCCGACGGACCCAAGGGAGCGAAAATCGCTGATAATTCAATAGAAAATTATACCATTTCCCGCCCGTGATCGACAGTCGCAAAACACAATAAATGGCTTTATTTTATTGAATTTCGGCCTTACCGGCCTCGACGCGGAAAACCCTTGCTCGGGAACCAAATCGCTCGACAAAACTCTCTTTTGACGTGGTCACAAAGGTCTGCGTTTTGCCGTCGAGAAAGGCGAGGAGACGGCCGATACGTTTGTAGTCGAGTTCCGCGTCGATGTCGTCAATGAGAAATAGCGGATATTCGCCGCGGGTCGCCTCAAAAACGGCAATATTGGCGAGTTGGAGCAGGAGAAGTGCACTTCGCTGTTGTCCGGCGGAGCCGAACTTTCTAATGTCGTGCCCGTCGAACTTGAGCTCCATATCGTCGCGGTGCGTACCGATCAAAGCGTGCCCGGCAACCACCTCGGCCTGAACCCGAAGCCGCAGACGTTCGGCGATAAGGTTGTCGTAATCGCCGAGGTCTCCTTTTTCCTCGAGTGACGACACATAGCGGACCGAGAGCTCCTCGCGTGCAAAGAGCTTTTTTTCTAGCACGCCGTTTATTCGCTCGACAAAACGCACACGTGCCCGATGTATCTTGGCCGCGAGCTTTGCAAGCTGCTCATTCCACGGAGCAAGTCGCTCGGCCGCCTCCTCGAGCGGCATGGTTTGCTCGGCGAGCGATTGCAGCAGCGAATTCTTTTGCTTTATTACCCGATTGTAATCGGTAAAGACCTGAATGAACGGCGGATGAAGCGAGACGATGCCGGCGTCCAGGAACCTCCTTCGCGCGTCGGGCAGCCCGCGAACGATCTCAAGCTCGTCCGCATTGAAGACAACGGCGTGAAGCTGGCCGAGATAACGCTGAACGGTCTCTTTCTTGCCGTTTATTGCCAGGGTCTTTGTATTTCCGGCAATGATGACCTGCAGCTCGCGGACTATCTCGGGCGATTCGCGCACGTTTCCGCGAACCGATGCCGATCGCTCGTCGAATTTGACTGCCTCCTGAAGTTTTGCCGTACGAAACGAACGCGTGGCCGCGAGCACGCCGATCGCCTCAAGCCAGTTGGTCTTTCCCTGCCCGTTCTCGCCCGAGAATACGTTTAGCCCGGGCAAGAACTCGATCCGGCCGTGCAGATTGCGGAAATTTGTGGCTTCGAGCGTTTCGAGCAGCATTCGAAAAATTCTAGCACGCAGCACTCGGTTATGACTTTCTGAAGAAAACAGGCCTTTGTAAATTTGCTATTATTAGGTGTTGTAACTTGTATAACACGACCCCTTCGCCAACCCGACTTGTCTATGAAGTACCTTGCAGCCGTATTCTTCCTGATCGTCTTTGCATTCGCCGCTTCCGGCCAAACGAGCCTTAAGGTCGGATCGCCGGCACCGGCTTTTACCGGAAACTCGATGGAAGGCAAGAGCTACGATCTCGCCGAGCTTCGCGGCAATGTGGTCGTTTTGACGTTTTGGTCGACCAAGTGTGAGATATGCCGTCACGAGTTCCCGAAGATCAACCAGATCGTAGATAAGAACGCCGGAAAGAATGTCGTCTTTCTGGCCCTGACGATGGAGAACGAGGCCAAGGTCGAGTCTTACGTTCAAAAGAACCGCCTGGCGTCACAGATCTTACCAAACAGCTTTGGCGTGGTCCTGCAATACGCCGACCGCACAAGAGACGGCAGCCTCGATATGGGATTTCCTTCATTCTTCGTTATAGACAAAGAGGGCATTCTGCAGTATCGCTCGAGCGGCTTTGACCGCACGCAGTCTCTCGCATCCGCTATCGACCGACTCTCCCGCTAGGATCGCCTTGACTTCCGTTCCTTTTCAATTTAGAAAGAGTGAATGAATCGACTCCTTGTTCTTGCCGCGTTCATTCTCCTACCGGTCTCGATATTCGCCCAATCGCCGATCTCGGCCACCAAGCCGGAATTCGTCACAGTCACGATGGACGGAACAAAGGTAGATACCCGCGCATTGCGCGGCAAGGTCGTGGTGCTCAATCTATGGTTCATCAACTGCCCGAATTGCCTTGCCGAGATCAAGCTTCTTAACCAGCTTGTCACTGAATACAAGGACAATGCGGACGTCGTGTTTCTGGCTCCGGCGGCGAGTCCAAAAAATGAGTTGGTCAAGTTCCTCGCTAAGAATCCTTTCAGTTATACGGTGCTCCCGGACTCATCGATCATCATCCTGAGTCAATTCGGAACGCCGGACAATGACGGAAATCTTAGCGTTGCATTTCCGATGCACTATGTGTTGGACCGCGACGGTAACGTCGTCGTAAAGGCCCAGGGCGTGAAAGGGATCGAGGCGGTCAGGAATGAACTGAAAAGGCAGTTTGTCTCAAAGACAGGCGAATAGGGAAGCTGCCTTTGCTGATGTAGGGTCCATCAGTTATATTTTCTATTCGCCTCTCTTGCGGAGGGGTAGCCTAATTGGTAAGGCAGTAGTCTTGAAAACTACCGCGCGAAAGCGCTTGCAGGTTCGAGTCCTGTCCCCTCCGCCACCTTTCTTTTTCCGTGGAGTAATGATGCGTCTCTACATACTCCCCAGACTGGCAATATTTCTCTTTGCGGTCGCAATTCCACAAGGGTTGGCTCAATCTAAAACCGCGCTCATTTCTACTGAGCTCGATTTTAAGCGCGACATGCAGTTGGTTCCCTGTAAAGACGCGAATAGACTTAAGGCGGTTGTGGACCTCTTCAGGTCCGCTGGCGCCGGGGACGCCGAGATCAATATAGACAATAACAAAGGTGCGAAGAATTTAGTCGTCACAAAGGCGGGACGCACCAACGAGATAATAGTTGTCGGCGCTCATTATGACAAAGTTGACCGAGGTTGTGGAGCAATCGACAACTGGTCAGGTATTGTAACGCTCGTTCACCTTTATTCCACGATTCGCAATGTTGAGACCGAGAAGTCCTTTAGGTTCATTGCATTCGATAAAGAGGAATCCGGCCTTGTTGGTTCCGGTGTTTTTGTGTCAGGAATCCCAAAACCTGAGCGAATTTTGTACTGCTCAATGGTCAACCTTGACAGCTTTGGCTTCGCCATTCCACAAGTCCTGGTCAACGTTTCAAACTCGAAAATGACTGATGCTGCCAAGGCGCTTTGGGCCGAAATGAAAGTAGATCTCCCGACCGCATCCCTTGCGGGTGCAGCAGACGCTGACTCAACTTCATTTAACAAAGTTGGTATTCCGGCAATTACATTTCACGGTTTGGACAATCGGTGGCAGCAATTCATTCATTCCACGCAGGACAATCCGGGAAACGTCAATGTAAAGAGCGTCTTTTATGGATATAGGCTCGTGCTTCCGTTCCTCGCCAAGATCGACACCTCAGATTGCAACACTTTCAGAAAGAAATAGACGGAACAATGTTGTCCGGTCCTGATATTTAGATTGCTAAATCTATCATATGCAGGTAAGCTTTACTGAATGAACAGCCATTCAGTTTGTTGCTTCGCGGTATGTCTTCTAAAGTAGGTATGAAACGTCGTGCTAATGGTCCGTCTGTCGTTGATAAGCGCGAAGCAATATTGCGAGCGGCAACGAAAGTATTTGCCCGCAATGGTTATTTCAACTCAAAGGTATCCGACATCGCGGGCGAAGCCGGCATTGCGGACGGCACTGTTTACCTATATTTCAAGAGCAAGGACGAGATACTTCATTCGATCTTTGACCGTGCGATGTCTGAGTTCATCGACGAGGGCCGCCGCGAATTGGCGACAATCGCCAAGCCGGCTGACCGCTTGCGCCGAATTGCTGAACTTCACCTCGAAAAGCTCGGTGCGGACCGCGATATGGCGATCGTCTTTCAGGTCGAGCTTCGCGGTTCGACGAAGCATATGGAGGAATTCTCGGCTGCAGGCTTTGCCGAGTATCTCGACATCATTCGCAAGACGATAGGGGATGGGCAGGCGACGGGTGATTTCAGGTCTGATATCAAGCCGATAGTGGCCGCAAAGATACTTTATGGCGGCCTCGACGAGATGGTAACAAATTGGGTGCTGTCCAAGCGCTCATACCCGCTGGCGCCGATGGCTGACGAGGTGCTGAAAGTGTTCTGTGGAGGCGTTCTCGCAAAATGACCCAGCTGAACGAAGAATATACGGCTCAGGCGACCGCACTGCACTCGTCGGTAGCATTCGATGAAGAGCCGGCGACGCTGCCCGAACTATTCCTGCGCTCCGCCGCAGAGTTTGACCTCACCGACGCCCTAAATTACAAGAAGGACGGCGAGTGGCTAAGCATCTCGTCCCGATCGATGGTTGAGCGTGCCGAGAATATTGCTCTCGGGTTGTATTCGCTCGGACTAAGAAAGGGTGACAGGGCCGCGATACTTGCGGCAAATTCACCCGAATGGACACTCGCGGACGCCGGATGCCAGTTTGGCGGGATCGTGGACGTACCGATCTATACTACGCTCACCGGCGACTCGGTCAGATATATCATTAACGACTCTGAGGCTCGGGTTTTCTTTCTGCAGGATCTCGCGACATTCGAGCGAGTTGCAGATGAGATCGACGGATGCCGTTCGCTCGAGCGATTTGTGCTGTTTAGCGATGAGGACGCCGATGACGATCGCTTTATCTTATTTCGGGAGCTTGAGGAGATGGGCGCCCAGCTGCGGCAAACCTCGCCCGGGCTGGCCGAAGAACTTCGTGACGCGATCCAGCCCGGCGACATCGCGACCCTGATCTATACAAGCGGTACAACAGGTGAGCCAAAGGGCGTGATGCTCACACACTCGAACCTCATCTCAAACGTCGTCGATGCCAGCGAGAAGTACGGATTTTCAGGCCAGGACACTTCGCTCTCGGTCTTGCCCTTATCGCACGTATTCGAACGAACGGGAATGTACGTTTACATTCGTTACGGGATGCGCGTGCATTTTGCCGAGTCGATCGAAAAGGTCCCGGACAATCTCAAGGAAGTAAGGCCAACGATCTTCATTGGCGTGCCGAGGATCTTTGAGAAAGTGTTCGAGCGGGCCCGCTTTAAGGCTTCGCAGTCGGGGCGGGTCAACGAAATGATCTTTGACTGGGCGATCGACGTCGCCAAGGAATATGCCGTGCTACTGGAGAAAGGTGAGCCGGTGCCGATATCACTTGCGGCCAAGCACGGCATCGCCGATAAGATAGTTTTCTCCAAGTTGCGCGATTTCTTTGGTGGCCGCCTGCGGTTCTGCATTACAGGCGGGGCGGCCTTGCCGGACGAGATATTTCTGAT
>CAZJFB010000001.1:100488-131581 GCA_964545145.1 uncultured Chloracidobacterium sp.
CCTGCGGCATTGATCGTCCCAAATTTCGAGATGCTTGAGTCATATGCGCGCCTCAAGGAGCTTGATATCAGATCTCCCGAGGAATTCTGCACTCACCCTAGGATACTGGACCTTTTCACGAGACAGATCGAGTCGGTGACGGCGGGTCTCGCGCAGTTTGAGAAAGTAAAAAAATTCGCCCTTCTCACCCGCGAATTGACGGTCGAGAACGGCGAACTTACTCCTACCTTAAAGATCAAACGCCGCGTCGTCGACGAAAACTTCCGAGCGACGATCGACGAACTCTACAAGGATCAATAGATCACAGCCCGGTAGCCCCCGCCGGTTGATGCTGCGGTGGCAGTCGTTTTAGCGAGGCCGATCGCAAATTTGAAAAGCGATACTCCGATACTGTCTTTCTTTACGTCCACTTCGACAATATCGTACGGCTTGAGCATCACATCCGGCTGCTGCTGCTTCTTGATAAGATCGTAGTTGACTGAGATGAATTCTATTTCCTCAGAACCGGGCTTCTTCCGCTGGATCCGGATATCTTTGGTCTTTGCCTCGCGGCGAAAACCGCCGATCTTGGCGATTGCTTGTGTCAGCGTGACCCCGCCTTCCTTGTAGTAAATGCCCTGCGGTGAAACGACCTCGCCGGTAATATAGATCGGCGGCGCCTTTTCCACAATTATCACGTCTCCCGGATAGATGACCGGATTAGACTCCTGATCACCTTGGCCGATCTTCGAAAGACTAAATGACCTGAACGGGACGTCGAGAGCGCCCGTACCGGCACGCCAATTTCCCGCAACATCGCCACACGCCGGCTTGATAGGACGAAATACGGTAACGACGCCCGCAGCCTCTTCTTTCACACCGCCGGCGCTGGCAAGAAGCTCGATCAACGTGGCTCTGCGGCGGAGCTCAAATTCTCCGTTTGGCCTGTTAACCTCACCGGCGACGGTCACCGGGATCACCACGCGTTTTGTGATCTGCAGGTTAAGCTGCGGATTCTTAAGATACTTTGCCAACAGTGTAGCGATCTCGCCTCGCAACTCGCTCTCCGTGCGACACTTTGCCACCACGGGTGTACCCGAGAACGGGACCGTGATCTGGCCATTCTCGTCAACAGCGGCATTGAATCCGAACTGTTCCTCGCCAAGCACCTTCACGCTAAGTTCGTCACCTGGTGAGATCAGATATCCCTTGGAAGGCGGCGGGGTCGCGGTCTGTCCCAACGCCGAAAACGAAAGGATCAAGACCACGATCAGAGACAACGGAAACTTATACTTCATCACAAAAACCTCACTGCACTGTGCCGTTAGAGTCTATCGCACAAACTACGCCTAAACAACTCACTTTACGGGCGCTTGGATGGCTGACACGGGCCCAGAGTTTGCCGCGGACGGTCAAACGGCTGCGCTGTGGTATATTCAGGAAAATGAAAGATCTGAGGTGATCAATGAGTACGTTTCCTGTACGAGCATCCAAGACACACGTCTCGACAAAGGCCGCCAGCTTTACCGAATCGGTTATCCGCGAGATGACGCGTGAGGCGCTCAAATACGGCGCGGTCAATCTCGGGCAGGGTTTCCCCGATTTTGCCGCTCCTGCGGACGTAAAGCAGAAGGCGATCGAAGCGATCGACGCCGACTACAACCAATACGCGACGACGTGGGGCGTAAAGAGCCTTCGTGATTCTATAGCCGCCAAGACGAAATGGTTTTTGGGCCTTGATATTGACCCCGAAACTGAGATCACGGTGACCTGCGGCTCGACCGAGGGCATGATCGCCGCAATGCTTGCGACTGTCGATCCCGGCGAGGAAGTCGTGGTATTTGAGCCATTCTACGAGAACTACGCTCCTGACGCCATTCTCTCGGACGCCGTGCCCCGACGGGTACCGCTGTACCGCACAGATGACGGCTTCGCCTTTGACCGCGACGAACTTCGGGCCGCGTTTAGCGAAAAGACCAAGGCGATCATAATCTGTAATCCTAATAATCCGACCGGAAAGGTCTATACGCAGGATGAACTGGAATTCATTGGCGAACTTTGTAAAGAATTCGACGCCCTGTGTTTTACCGACGAGATATACGAACACATTCTTTATCCCCGAGAAGGAGCAGACATTCGCCATATAACGATGGCAAATATCGACGGCATGCGCGAGCGGACCGTCGTCGTCAATTCGCTGTCTAAGACCTACTCGGTGACCGGTTGGCGTGTCGGCTATTGCATCGCTCCGCCTGAGATCACGTCTGCGATCCGCAAGGTACACGATTTCCTGACGGTTGGAGCTGCAAATCCGCTGCAGCATGCCGGTGCTTACGCTCTCTCGCTGCCGGCGAGCTATTACGATGAGCTTCAGCGTGAATATCAGCGAAAACGCGACTTCATCGTTCCCGTGCTTCAAAACGCGGATTTCAAATGCGACTATCCCGACGGCGCTTATTACGTAATGAGCGATATCTCGAATTTTGGATTCTCGGATGATGTTGAATTTACGAAACATCTGATCCGTGAGATAGGTGTAGCGGTCGTGCCGGGTTCATCGTTTTACAATGATCCCAAAGCGGGGTCTCAGTTTGTTCGATTCTGCTTCTGTAAGAAGGATGAGACCCTCGAGGCAGCCGCCGAACGCCTCGAAAAGCTGAAAAAGGTCTAGTTCAGACGGGCAACCCATCCTCGTCCCTAGAGCAACCAAAATTGTAACCAGATCGTACTAAACTGCGTCATTATGACGTGGATATCTAAATTTGGGAGGCAATTTATGCTTATTAAATACGTTAGTTCCGTTTTGATCGTGACCTCGGGATTCACGCTCGCCTTCGGTCAAACCCCAGAGGCCAAGAAAGAGAAGGCTCCACAGGCATTTGCGTTCGCATTCGATGGAGGCGGAGGCTATTTGGGGGTCCAAACGGTCGAGGTAAATAAGGACAACTTTTCAAAATTCGGCCTACGCGATGTTCGCGGTGTTGCGGTCGAGAAAGTGATGGAGAATTCGCCCGCCGCCGCGGCTGGCATCAAGGACGGCGACGTTATCCTTCGATTCGATGGCGAAGAGATCACCAGTGCCCGTAAGCTGACGCGACTCGTTGGCGAGGTCGACCCCGATCATCAGGTCAAACTTACTGTTTCGCGAAATGGCAGCGAGCAAGAGATCACGGCGACGATCGGCAAACGGCCGACGCCGACCTTTGGCGAGGGTAATTTCAAATTCGAAATGCCCGCCCCGATGGGCAAGTTTGAAATGCCGGAGCTCAAGGGACTCGAGAAACTAAAAGACCTCCCGATGCTCAAGGACTTCCCGAAAGACGGCCCGGGCGTTTGGACCTCCCCGGACGGCAATTCAAAGGTCTTCACCTGGCGTAGCGGCGAGGGCCGCATCATCGGTGTTGGAGTGACGCCGCTGACAGACCAGCTCGCCAAGCACTTCAATGTCGAGGACGGCCTGCTTATTAACGAGGTCCGCGAGAATTCCGCGGCGGCCAGGGCGGGTCTTAAGGCCGGCGACATCATTGTTGAGGCAAATGGCAAAGCCGTTAAAAATGACCTTGACCTTGTCCGCGAGGTCAACAGCAAGAAAGAGGGCGATGTGCAGTTGACCATTGTCCGCGACCGCAAGCGTCAAACTATCTCGGTCACACCTGAGGCTTCCAAGGATGGCGGTTTCTTTTTCCGCAATGATAACGAAGATGGTGCTAAATTGATGCCACCGACTCCGCGCGTAGCGATGCCCGCAGAACCGATGGTTGCTCCAATGACGCCGATGCCGGCCTTTCGATTTGGAAGGATCATCTGATCCGATCTGAGATTGGAAACGAATAGGCGGTTCTTGTGGCCGCCTTTCATATCGGATCAAGTACCCTAGTGGTTGTGGATAAAGATGATACGCTAGATGCCGCCGCCGGGAAGTCGGTTCTTGGGCAGTCCCAAATCGAAATTGCGGCCATTGGAGGGCCTCGTGCATATTAGGTCGTTATTTTTTGTTCTAATCGTCGCTTCATCTTTCGTAATCGTGACCGGGCAAGTTCCGGATACTCAGAAAACGGACGCGGAGAAGGCCACGAAACCATCGGGCAAGGTGGGAAGTGAGAAGCTCCGTGACATACCATTTCCGGCCGGTGTTGACCTGCAGTTCCTGATCAAAGAACTTGCGCGCGATCTTGGTGTTAATGTCTTGTTTGATGTCGAATCATTCCGAGGGCCCAGAAAGTCGTTTATCGACCTTAAGAATGTGACGGCGGCAGCTGCTCTCGACTATATCCTCCTGCAAGAAGGACTGTTTTTCGAAGAGGTTGGACCGACTACGATCATCGTGGCTCACCAGGTCAAACAAAAATCGATCCCTCAGATCGGTGTCGGCATCACGCCAATGAGAGATCAGCTTGCCCAATATTTTGGCGTCGATGGTGGGCTGCTCATCGATTCGGTCCGTGACAATTCGCCCGCCTCAAAAGCGGGACTCAAAGCCGGAGACGTGATCGTGGAGGTCGACGACGTACCGGTCGGCGGCACGCTGTGGGTCGTCCGCGCTATTAACGAAAAGAATGCGAGTGTAGTCTTGACGATCGTCCGCGACCACAAACGCAAGACGATCAGCGTAACTCCAGAAAAAGGAATAGAGTCTGTATTGCAAAAGTGACAATGCCTGACTTGGCGGCTGTCAGAATAATCGAAACTCAGGATGGCTCCCGCGTCGCCAAATGAACCCGTCTAAAACGTAGTGCGTCAACTGCGGCAGGGCGAGCAGTGGGACCAGGTACATCTTCAGTTTTCCCCAGTCCCAATCGGGACCGAAAAGCCACTGCTTTTCGTGCCATACGCCGCGATGCCAGAAAAGCTCTTCGACGTACGCTAAAGCCCACAACGTCGCGAGAAAGATGATCAGATTTGAGGATAACGAACGGTAAACACGGCCGGCGGTTTCTCGTTTATACTGAGCATAAACGTATATCAGCGCAAAATAGGGAACGCCGTGGATTATAACGTTCGTAACGGTGAATGCGTAGTCCGAATTGAAATAGACGATGCCGACGTACCAGCAGATCGCGGTCGTTGCCACGACGATATCCTTCCCGATGTTAAGGAAACCTTCGATCACGTATTGATACATAGACTTAACCGCATACGCAGTAAGGGCGACCAGATAGATCGGGAAAAGGACCTTTTCGACGATGCCCGGTAAAGGCAAGAAGTCGTTTTGCACGAACCACTCGAAGTTCCGCGGCAATTGCGTCATCCAGAACGCGAGCGGATAGATACTTGCCAGATAGACCGCCGAAGCGTCAACCCACCACGTCCATCTCTCAGTCTCGCCCAGCTTTCGCCGGTAAAGGTTGACCCAGCCGTACTGCTGCCGAACGAAGTGAAAAACCGCAATGATCGCCAACACTTTCCAAAAGACCAACTCGCCCTCGGAATACAGCGCGACGCCGATCGCGTAACCTGCGAGGGGAACAAGCAGATAGAGCCAGAACCTGCGTTTCAGTTCCTCTCTATCGAAATAGACCCGGAAACTTGTTGACCAGACATGAGCGACGTCGATCAAAAGCACCGCTGAGATCCAGGTCCATTCGGGCGAATCGCCGTTAAGAATGCCCGCTTGCCATCCCACGGCGAGCAAGACGATCGACAAAACAGCGCTCCCGAGGAAGACCGTAAGATCCGTCCCTTTCGAGAACAGCCAATAGTCTGGTTTTATTAACGTCGCATCCATTTCATGCTCTATTCAGAGTTTCAGTAGCCGCGCGCAATCCATGATAGAACGCTTCTTCGAAAAGCGCGACGCCGCTCAGGTCTGTGTGCGCAAAGTGGATATTGCGGTACGGCTTCATCGCCTTTTCGCGAATGCCGCTCCAGATGAAATTCGGCCTCGGGCTTATCATAGCGTGGCCCCAGCGCATGATGTCGATCCGCTCCGTCAGCTCATAAATGTCGCTGTGCGCGCGTGCAAGATCAGTCAGGCAAACATCGGCGAGCTGCTTCCAATCGTAGTTGAAAAGCGTCGTGCGGCCGTTGGGGTCCTCGCACATCGGATAATAATAGGTCAGGACGGTCGGTCCGTAATCGATGCCCTTCTGATGGGTCGCCGTTACGTAGCCGAGCGACCTGCTCTCATAAAGGACGTTGTCCCACGACAGCGGAAAATCCTTTGTAAATCTGGGTTTCGGGCGGTCCTTTAAGTGCAGATTGGCGACGAACCACGCATTGTGCTGGAACTCGGCCGCCGAGAAAGGAGGGTCTTCGCGGAAGCCGCGAATGACATAGGGAGCGGTAAATACCGGCGCCGCGTAGATCACTTTCTCACAGTGAATGCCTCGCAATTCGCCTCCGGCAAGGCAGATAACATCTGCACCCTTTTCCGTTGGTACCACCGAGACGACCATTTGCGAGCGACGGACATTCTCACCGACCTTGGTCAGGTAATGATCTACGAACTGCCCGTTTCCCTCGGGGCAAGTGATAAATGGCTGAGACTCGACACCGCTCTTGCGAACGCGCGAACAAAAGTAAAACAAACCGACCCACGCCGATGCCTGATCGGCTTTGAGTCCGTAGTCGTCACGCGTGGCGTAGTCGCAGTACCAAATAAGACGCTCGGAAGTAAATCCCTTCTGCCGCAGCCAGTCGGCGAACGAGATCTTGTCGAGAGCCGTAACCGCAGCATCGGTCGAGCAATTTGCCACGGGCACAACAAACGCCCGTTTTCCGGACGCATCCCGCCAGTTTACCCATTCGTCGATTTGCCTCTGAAACTCGGCAAATTGCCTTTTGTCGTCGTCGCTCGCCCCGACGCTAAGGTAAAGCCCCTCATACCAGCGGCCCTTATAGTAGACTCGCTCCTCCGGCTCGCGACATAGAAATTGTTCTTTGACGACAATCTCGCCATCGGATCCTCGCCCCTCGGTCAGCGACATTTCGTCGAGCAGCGAGACCAGCTCGGAGTTTTCCTTAAATGGTACGGGCAGATAGTGCGCAGCCCACGGATAGCCGACCGGCTTGCCCTTTCCGCTTTGCGAGGTCCCGCCGATCTCTTTCTCGAGCTCAAGAAGCACGAAGTCATTAAAGCTCTCTCGTTTAAGTTTCCACGCAGCGGTCAGCCCTGCGATCCCTCCGCCGACAATAGCAACCTTTCGTGTTTCCCAGTTGCCGGGCGGAACGTCGAAACTTCGGCCCTCCCGAAGAATGTGTCCTAGATCTGCTGATTGGCCGACGATCTCGCCATCAGGGAACACGCGAGGAGCATCCATGCGGCACGCCGCTGATGCCAGCGGAGCGCCGAGGAATACCGTTAGCAACTCTCTTCGGGATAGGTACATTCGAAATAACTGAGAAGTTATAAGTGATAGCTGATAACTATACCCTAGTCGTTTTGAGGGTCGCGATCAGCATCTTTTGAAGTTCCTCGCAATCATCCAGCATTGATGCGGCTTCGTTATCAGAGATAAATCTCTTGTCGCGTAACAATCTCAATAGAAAGTTAGTTTTGAATGCCTCTTTGTTGGCAAGCGAATACTTCAGGCGGAAATCCTCTCTGTCATAACCTTGCTTTCCCTCTTCAATAAAGAGCCCGATGTTTGTACCGGAATCCAGAATCTTCCGAGACAGAACATACTCCTGTTTCTCACGCCGCAGATGCTCGCTCAATCCAACAATTCGCAGGGCAAACGAGTAGGATTTCTCTCTCAATACATCGGTCATTATCAGTTTCGAGTTATCAGCTATCAGCTATTCCGAACCTACTGCTCAAACCGCCGCCACTCGGCTTCGTAGTATCTGACCAATGCCTGGTTATCAAGGCGGTTGATCTCAAGATCTTCATCGGGCTTTGAGGTGTCTGCCGGGAATTCGAAGAGCGAAGCAAATGTCTGATCGTTCAAAAATCGCAGTTCGATATTCGCGGGTGGTTTCTGCGGAGCTTCAAATGGCTGCAGTTTTGCCAGCGCATAGCCCCAGATGCCGAAGCTCGGCACGGTCGTCTGATAAGGGCGGACCGTGTAGCCGCTCGATTCAAGAGTTTTCATCACGCACCAGAACGAGTTCCGAGCAATTAGCGGTGATGTCGTCTGAATTACAACCGAAGAATCGGGACGGAGCTTCTGCTTTAGCAGATTGTAAAACCGTGTCGTGTATAGCTTGCCAAGCGCGAAGTTATTCGGATCCGGAAAATCGACTATGACTATATCGAACGGTTCGGTACTCACATCGTCGAGCCAGACAAATGCGTCGGCATTGGTCACGTGGACTCGAGGGTCGTGGAGCGAATTCTTGTTCAATTCACCCAGGGCCGGAACCGAATCGGCTACGCGGGTCATGTCCGGATCAAGGTCCACGAGCTGAACGAATTCAACCGACTTGTATTTCAATATCTCGCGGATCGCCAGGCCGTCGCCGCCGCCAAGTACGAGCACGCGTTTTGTATCGCCGCTGAACGCAGCGAATGCAGGATGCACCAGCGCCTCGTGATAGCGGTATTCGTCAAAAGAATTGAACTGCAGATTGCCGTTGAGGAAAAGTGCGTAACCTGTCTTGCCCTTGGTAACTACGATCCGCTGGTATGCCGAGCTTTTAGCGTAGATTATGTTATCCACGAAGAGTGCATCCTCGGCGAGCGTGGTCAGCCTATCGGCCTTTATGAACGCGATGACCAAAAGCACCAGGATCACAAAGCCCTTTACCCGAAGGATAGTGATCTTATTCTTTTTGATCAACGGCAATAAAAGCCAGGTTCCCCAGATGCCGACCGCGGCGTTCAGCATTCCAAAGAGCAATGAAGTGCGGTTAAGGCCAAGCTTTGGCACGAGGAAGATCGGGAACAGTAGCGACGCGGCAAGGGCACCGATATAGTCGAACGCCAGCACCCGCGAGACCAGGTCCTTGAAGTCCATCTCGTCCTTCAGGATACGCATCAGCAGCGGTATCTCGAGGCCGACCAGCGTCCCAATAATAAAGACCATTCCGTACAGGACAACGCTGAAGTACGAGAGATGGGCAAACGTTAGGAAAAGCAGTGGTGCCGAGAAGCCGCCGATCACGGCGACCGCCAGCTCGATGTCAACGAATTTCTCTGCAACGTTCTTCTCGATGAAGCGTGACAGCCACGAGCCGACGCCCATCGCAAACAGGTAGATGCCGATGATCAGGGAAAATTGTGTGACCGAGTCGCCTAGGACGTAACTGGACAGCGTACCAGCAAGCAGCTCATAGATCAGGCCGCATGTGGCAATGACAAATACGTTGAGAAAGAGTAGTGGTGCACGCTTCATTACAGAAATCTAGACAGGAGACGCTCGATCCACAGGAACCGTTAAAGCGATCGTCCTGCTTTTCGACGCTCCTGTCCAAATCCCGATATCAGCCGTTAATAGCCGATGCAATTATTATCGCGATCCCAATTATTAAAGCGCCGATAATGATCGCAAGTGCGGAATTTTGATCTTCCTCGATCTCTTTCTTTACTGAAAACGGGGAGACCAATACTACGATAAGGAACGCGATCGCAAAAACAATAAGCCCGATCGCTACAAAAATGACGGTTGTCGTCACGACGGGCATAAGCTCCTCCATCTTGACGACCAGGCCCAAAGTCGGGGCGATAGCTGCAAGGTTAATCATTATTTTCCTCCACGAAATCCTGAATAAAAGAACGGAGTGCCGAGGCGCGATTTGGATCCCGAATTGGCAAGTTCCCATCCAAACCACGCGGCAGCTGCGTATGCTACGAGCACGCCGACCCCGAATACCATGTATAGCTTCTTCAACATAAGCTTGATACCTTACTAATCCGAATCATCCGAGCTTGAACCGCTCGAGCCGAACATGCTGTCCTTCCAACGTGCGCCCTCGAACGATATCTTACGTATCAGGCCGAAGATAGGCACCAGGGCCAAGATCAAAAGCGCACAGCAGAAGTTAACGCCTCGATTCACGCCCTGCTCGACCTTTACCTGAACAGGCATCTGGACCTGCCAGTTTTGCCACGTACCCTCGACACGGAGCGTATATTTGCCGGCCGGCAGTGATGAGATCGTGGCGTCCGTCGACTTGCTTCCCTCGGTCCAAGCACCATCGCTGTCGGAACCGCTGTAATACTCGACCGGTACATTGACCGACTCGACCTCCTGACTCTGGTCGTTCACCAGATCGATATCGAGATCGGCCCATGAATTATCGACCTGAGCTCCGGCCGTGATACGAACGTTTCGGTTTCCTTTGATATCGAAAGGCTGGCTAAAAACTGCCTGGGCCGCGGTCGCGTTAGCCATCGGCGGCAAGATGACCTCTTGATTGAGAACCGTATTCGATATCCCGGTAAGTGGGATCATAAAGATCGCCACGATAAAAAGGAGCAGCAGCGGCAAAGCACCCCAAGTGTAATAGAACCTCCCGGTAAAGGGTTGATTGGGCCCGACTCCCCACGGCCTTGGCAGGCCCGAGATACCGAACGCGTTCTCGACCTCTTCGTTGGTCATGTAGGTTCCAAACGACCAGTTCATTTCGTCCGAAGTGGACTCCATGGAAAGCATATACGGAGCCGCAACATAATCTACCGCCCGTACCGACTCACCTTGCTCAACCCGCCAGTAGAACTCGCCTTTTACGTATTCAACGACCGCCGTGGCATCCTGAAATATCTTGTACTTTTGGCCGTTGTAAGTAACGGTACCGCCGGCTGCAAATATGTTGTCACGCTCAACATCCGCAGGATTAATAGGCTCGACAAAATTCCAGTGATTATCCGAGTGTACTAACCATCGGAACCCGATCATCGGATTGTAGAGAAGATATTCGTGCCAAAAGTACTGAATGCCCTCAATGGTGACGCTGCGCACAACGGCACCGATGATCTTGAATTTTACATCTCCCGGAAAGGTGCCCTCTGCGCCGATGGGTGCGACAAATTCAGGTGCGTTCGCCGGCGGTGTCAGCGCCTTAAGATAACTGAGGTTGCCCTGGTTGACGTCGAGTAGCGAATCGCAGTTGGGACACGTCACGCGCTCGGCCTTGTCCGGCGCGATCAACTCCAAAGGCCCGCCGCAATTTGGGCAGCCCATGCCGGCGGCCGAGACTCGCTTTCCTTCTCGCTTGACCGATTTTGCGTCGCCGAGCCCGATCTCTTCGAGGGTTACCTGATTTCCAACGAATGCCCATGGCGGATCGAGACTGTAGTCGATCGTGGCAAATGCGTTGTTCTTACCGGCGAGGTCGGCGTATTCGAACTGTTCGCCCGGCGTCAACTTGTAAGGTATCTCACCATCAGCGGCTACGCTGGTTCCGCGTCCTTTCTCCTGGACCATCAGCGGCGTCGGATTTGGGATCTCTGCGACGACCTGCCCAAGCTGCAGTCCCGCAAACGACGGCAATACCGTCCCGGCGGGCAGAGGTTGGTAGAACGTCATGTAAAATCGCCCTTGCGCCTCGGCCAACCAGCCGACCCAACCATTAGAGAATGTCGCGTACCACTCGTCCCAATACCCGCCGAGCTCATGTTTTAGTTGGGCACGGCCTGTGAGTTCAAAACGGGCGCCTTTGTACTCACCCTTTAGCCCGAGCTTCAAGGGGGACTCGGAATCTGCGATCTCGGCCACCTTGCCGATATCCTCTAACCCGCGGTCCGTGCGTGCGACAGCCGAACGGCAAAAAGGGCATACCAGGACTATCGTCGATCCGGCCTTAAACTCAATCGGTGCCCCGCATGAGGGACAGTTGGCCTGGAGTACGCTCATCTATCGCCTCCGGCAGTTTCGAATTTCACGTTCTCGTTCCCCGATTCGCCTCGTTCGATCTTTGTTACCGTTACGTTAGCCGCCATCAGAGTTGCCCGCAATTCATCATCCCAGTCCCACTCGGGGCGTGTCCGGCAACAGTAAAGGTTGAACGTCGCCGTACCATATTCGGGATAGGTGTGGCATGCCAGGTGCGATTCCGTCAAAGCTATGAGACCCGTGACGCCGCCCTCGCCGCCGAATTTGTGCCATACGGAACCGATCGAGCTCAATCCAAGATCACGGATCACACGCGACATAATATCGCGTATCGCGTCTTCGTCGCGCAGAACTTCCGCATTACAACCCGTCGCCTCTATAAGCCATTCGGTTCCAACTATCATCTCTTGCGGTACTCTACGAAAAGAACGAGGTCCCGGTTCGGAACCTGCTTTGCAACGCGTGCGTTATAATCAGAGATCTGGTGACGTATGTCGAGGAAAACTATAACCAAAATTTGCGGTTTTGTCATTCTTTCGACAGCACTCAGCAGCTTTTTCGGATGCGCTTTTGTTTCATCGAATAAGAACATCACGCCGGCGGACTCACGATTCACTCCACCCAACGTGACCGGGACGATACGATCGCCGGAGATCATGGAAAGCAGCGGACTTGCGGCGTCGAGATGCCAGAGTAATATTCTCTGGACTCACAACGATTCGGGCGACGACGCGTTCATTTTCGCGATCAATGTACGTGGCGACGTATTGGGAACATGGCGCGTAACAGACGCCAGGAATGTTGATTGGGAAGACATCGCCGCCTATAAAGATGCGGCCGGAAAATGCTGGTTGTATATCGGCGAGATCGGTGACAATCGGGCTAAGCGGCCGGAACACATCGTTTATCGCGTCGCCGAACCGGTCATAACGCCGGCGGCCGCGAGTTCAAACAGAAAGGAACCGCTTTCGACCGACACTGCCGATCAGGTCCGTTTCGTTTATCCCGACTTCGACCAGGACGCAGAGACTCTTGTGGTCCACCCGCGGGTCGGTACGATCTACGTGGTCACAAAGCGTGTAAGCGGGCCGGCAGGCGTTTATCGCATCGACCCGAGTTTTGGCGCTGCTGACACGCAAACCGCGCATGCTGTGGGTGAGCTGTCTGTTCCCGCAATACCTAACGGCTTTGTCACCGGCGGCGACATTTCACCCGACGGTAAGCACCTGATGATCTGTGACTACGCTCGAGCCTACGAATTTGACCTGCCGTCCGGCTCGGCCGGCTTCGACGAGATCTTCAGGCAATCGGGCGTGCCTGTTGAGCTCGGGCCAAGGAAGGTCGGCGAAGCAGTCTGCTATAGTGCTGACGGGAATTCGGTTTTCGCAACCAGTGAACGGAAGGACTCTCCGGTGATCGAAGTGAAGCGCAGAAAATGAAAAAGGCGTTGCCGATCTACAGCAACGCCCGGTCTGTTTAGGTTTCGCTCGAAGGATCACTGAACGACACTAAATTTCCCCTTGTTTTCGATCACCTGTCCGCCTACACGGTCCTTGATAAGGACTTTCAGTTCGTAGTCACCGGTCGGCATAGCAGCGGTAGGCAAGAGCCGGGCGAGTGTCAGTCGCTGTCCAGAATCGCTCAAGCCGCTCCAATCCTCGCGTGTCTTGAGCAGCTCTTTTCCATCCTTCGTCAAGACGTAATCCACATCAACCGCGGGCCGAAGGGTTGTCTGGTCGATCTCGGCATTGTAAACCTGAAGGTAAAGCCCGACGTCCTCGCCGCGGCGATAGATGCCGGAAAGATTCGGGATCACCTTAGCGTTACCGATGACAAATGCTTGGCCGATATCGCGGTCGGTGGTAGAACGGAGCTTCGAAGCGAGAATAAGCGACGAGGTTGAAAGCTTTTTCTCGTCGTATCTCGGCACGACAAAACCGAGGTTCTGAACGCCCTTATTACCCGACTTAACATCGCGAACAACGACATCTACTTTGTAGGTGCCCGGCGTAAGGGCGATCGCCTTTTGGTACACGGACTTTCGATCGCGGGCCTCGGCAAGTTCGGCGGCGGTCGACGTGGCGGTGACCGAGTCCTCAAAGATTCCTGACCGTTTCCCGGAAACCGCGGTGATGCGTCCAAATATGTTCATCGTGGCCTGCTCGAGGCCGCCGCTGTTCTCAAATGTAAGTTCCTTGTTGCTCGCCTGAACTGTGAAGGCCGTGATCACCCGATCATCCGATTGTCGAAAGAAATCTACGCGAATGTCGAAGTCAAGTGGATTATTGTCAAGAACCCCCGAGTCGCCGCCCGCGATCCCCTGAAGGTCGCTGAACTTGACCGAAGGCGGTTTTTGCAGGCCGGCGAGGACCTCCATCCTCCGAAATATCGAATCCTGTTCGCGCTGGAAAGGCTGGCCCGCAGTACCGCCATAGCCTGTTATGCGATCCGCCTTGTCGGCCAATCCAAGCTGCTCGGCGGCGGTCAATCCCGCTCCCGGGACCATCCGGAGGGCATCTTTCTCATTAGCATCGCGGGCAAGACGATATTCGCCTGTTCCCGTCGGATCGACAAATTCGATCTCAAGTCCGTCACCCACGCCTTCAAGATGTCTGTAGAACCAGACCTCAAACGGATATGTCGAAGTAGAACCACCGCCCTCCCAGCTGGGACGGTCATATGCGCCACCGGAAGGATGAGACTCTATCGAGTCCGGTTTGCCCCATGCGATGTACACGCGGCCGCGATCTGTCTTCCAACCCGGGATACCCGAGGCAAAATGCTCATTTGCATAAGCGATCCGCTCGTAATACTCCTCGCGATATTCGTTTTCTTCGGTGTCAGGATTTGGATCACGCCGGCGCCAAAAATTCTCGATGAAATTCTCTCGCTCTTCGTCAGTAACAAGGGCTTTGAATGCCTTCTTTTCGTCACCTGTGATGATGTAGGCAACGTCATTCTCAAGCCACTTCTTGTACACGTTCTTCAACTCGGGCTTTACATTGCGCACCTTGTCGGAAACGTCCTCGGCCGGCTTTGTCTTGTCGGGTGGTTGAGCCCATATACCAAGACTAGCCATGCCGGCAAGTGATACCGTAAAAAAGATCCTTCGTGCTGATCTGACCATCGACATAAATCTAATACTCCAAACTGTCGCCCCGATACCGGAGAAAGACGCCTAGCCCTTTATTTCAAAACATTTTAGGCGCAAAATCTACTGTATTCAAGATGCGGGATAGGCAGGCGCTGGTTGCACGGCCATTAGCTACGCAGCCTCAGCATCGGTCTGGCGTTTCTTGCCAAAGAACCATGCAATGAATATCGACACTATATATAGTGCCATCATCGGAGCTGCGAACAACATCAGGTTTACGACGTCGCCCGTCGGCGACACAACAGCGGCGACAATAAGAATAACGACCAGCGAGACCTTCCAGCTTCGCACCAGAAATCCTGCAGTGACAATACCGATACGAGCAAGAACATATGTGATCGCCGGCATCTGAAAGATAATGCCCATTGCCAACATTATGATCGTGATGAAATCGAGATAGTCGCTCGCCTTTAAGAGTAACTGAAAATTCCCTTCGCCCAGCCCAAGTAAGTAATTTGCTGCCGGAGGAAAGAGGATGTAGTAAGCAAACGCAGCACCGCCGACAAATGAAACTGACGACAGTCCGATGAAAGGCGTTACATACGAACGCTCATGCTTATAAAGCGCCGGAGAAATGAAGATCCAGATCTGCCACAACAAAAGGGGTACGGAGATAGCGATCGCCGAATAGAGTGAGACCGTTACATACAAGGTGAACTGCTCGGATGTAGTGGTCACCGTCATCCTCTCGTCTGCATTCGGTTCGCTTTTGGCCACGTCGCCGAATTCGATCGGAAGCCGAACGCCCTTGGGAATGACGGCGTTACTAGTGATCAGTGACTCATCCGTGAAAAGTCCCAGTTTCCCGTCGCGATCGCGGGAGACCGAGGCGAGAACCGTCGCACCCGACGAAACCAATGTCCCTCCAAGGTTGGTTGGCCGGTCAAAAACGTAGCGTCCGGAGTCGCCCTCCTTAATATCTTCGAGCCGGAACATTTTCTCATTCCCGGTCAGGCCCGAGACCGGAAGTTCGCGGCGTGACGCCTCAGACAAGGCTTTGCGAATGGGTATGCTGAGAAAGTCATATATCCGGTCGGACAGAAACCAGCAAACAATAAATGCTACAAAAACGATCACGACCGAGGTAACGAGCCGCTTACGCAGTTCATCGAGATGTTCAAGAAATGACATCTGGCCGGTTGATCCTTGCTCTGGCTCCGCTTGGTCGCTCATCGGGTATTAAAGCCAATTCCTCTTGTCGTTGGCGTCAACCTCGGGAGATCGAGCCTCGGTTTCAGCAACAGTATCTGCGGTCTCGTCTGTGTTTAGTTTGAGATCCTCAAACGCCGACGGGTCTACTTCCTTTACCGCCGGAGCCGCGGGCTCGGCAGTTTCGGCACGCGGGACAGTCTCAGCTTCGGCTTCGATCGCGTTGGGGTCGAGAGCCTTGATCTCCGATTCAAGGTCGACCTCTCGCTGCCACGTTTCCTTGAACTCATTTGCAGTTCCACGAAACTCCGCGGTGATCTTGCCGATCTTTCTGGCTATCTCGGGTAAGCGTCGCGGACCTAAGAATATCAGCGCCACAATACCGATCAGGAGCAACTCTGATGTTCCGATGGACTCGAGGATGAATAAAAACACTAATTTACCTCAATCAAAAACTCGCCCGCTTCGGACGCCCTGCCGATCTCGACTGCTTGTGGGATGTCTCGCAGGAATTGCTCGACCCTTTCCTCCTCCAGACTGATAAGCAGCCCTCCGGCAGTCTGCGGATCAAATAATGCACTCTGCATCGCGCCGGAAACATCCGCTGATATTCTAACCGTTTCACCGACGTAGATGCGATTGTTCTTATCACCGCGTGTCAGCATACCGTCAGCTATCAGTTCGAGAACGTCTGGTAGTAATGGAACTCTCTTAGAATCAATTTTTAGCGTGACCTCGCTAGCCTTCGCCATTTCGTACGCGTGGCCGAGCAAGCCAAATCCGGTAACGTCGGTACAGGCATGTGCCGAGGCAGACTGCATTGCTCCAGATGCACCGGCCGCCGAAGTTGTCATTGCGGCGATCGCCGCGGCCTCAGCCTCTTTGCTTGCAACGCCACGCTTCACCGCCGTATTGATCGCTCCTGTCCCTATTGGCTTGGTTAGAACAAGGACATCGCCGGGTTTTGCTCCCGCGTTGGATATAACACGTGTCGGATCGATCACACCCGTTACCGCATAGCCGAATTTCATCTCCTGATCATCTACTGAGTGGCCGCCAATGACGACTACCCCGGCCTCAGTCATCGCACTCTGCCCGCCGGCCAGGATCTCGCCAAGAACATCCCAATCCCCTTTCTGCGGGTAACATACGATCGACAATGCCGAGATCGGCGTGCCGCCCATCGCATAGACGTCATTAAGAGAGTTGATAGCGGCAACGCGTCCGTAAATCTCGGGATCATCAGCTACAGGTGTAAAAAAGTCAACGGTCTGTACTAGAGCCAGGTCGTCTGAAAGGCGAAAAACACCCGCATCGTCGGCATGATCAAATCCGACAATGACATTTTCGCTATTCTGTTTCGGAAGCTTGCTCAAAACTTGAGCAAGGTCGCCGGGGGCGAGCTTGGCCACTCAACCGGCGCAGCTGACCATTTCCGTCAAACGCTTCTGCATTCTCCGTTAACTCCTTTATTTGCCTAAGATTACGTCGTAAATTCGATTGAGATCATCGGTGCTGTAGTACTCGATCTCGATCTTGCCGCCCTTGCCTCGTATCGCCGGACGGATCTTGACGTTTGTATTCAACGTCCGCATCAATCGGGTCTCGGCGGCCTTGACATTTGCATCAACTGTCCGCGTAACTTCTTTTTTATCAGTATTTTGCGGCTTTTTGGCAAGCCGCTTTACGGCCTTTTCCGCTTCGCGAACCGAAAGGCCGTAATCGATAATAGAATTTGTGACCGCCCTCTGGATCTTCGGATCGTCAGTCATCAAGAGAGCTCTGCCATGCCCGGCTGAAAGCCGGCCTGTCTCCAACTCTCTCTGGACCTCACCGGGCAGCTTCAACAGGCGGGTGGCAGTCGCGACCACAGCCCGTGACTTTCCAACCCGGTCTGCTACGGTCTCTTGCGTAAGTCCAAGTGTATCAATAAGTTTCCGATATGCCTTGGCCTCTTCGATCGGGTTTAGCTCGGCTCGCTGTATATTCTCAACGAGTGCCAACTCCAGCATCTTCTCGTCGGAAACTTCCTTGACGACCGCCGGTATTCGCCTCAACTCCGCACGCTGCGAGGCCCGCCAACGACGTTCTCCGGCAATGATCTCGTATCTCGAGCCGCGCTGGCGAACGACGATCGGCTGAACCACGCCATTAACTCGAATAGACTGAGCAAGGTCCTCCAGATCACCTTCGGCAAATCGGGTGCGCGGCTGTTCTGGGTTCGGAGAGATCAGATCGATATCAATATCGATACCCGACACCTCCGCCGTCTGCTCGGGCCTTTCCTCGCCGAGCAATGCGCTCAATCCTCTTCCAAGCGTCTGTCTAGCCATTTTTAATGATCTCCTTTGCAAGCTGCACGTAGCTTTCGGCTCCGCGTGAACGAGGATCGTAAAGCATTATCGGCTTGCCGAAACTTGGAGCCTCGGCCAGCCTGACATTCCTCGGGATCACCGTTTCAAGCACCTGCGAGCCGTAGAAGTCGCGAAGGTCTTTTGCTACGGCAGCCGATAGATTTGTTCGCTCGTCATACATTGTCAAAAGAAGGCCTTCGATCGATAGATCCGGATTCAATTCACGCCGAAGCCTGGCAAGAGTATCGAAAAGCTCTGTGACACCTTCGAGTGCATAATACTCGCACTGGATCGGAACGAGGAGTGAGTCTGCTGCAGTCAGACCGTTGACAGTCAGAACTCCAAGCGACGGCGGACAGTCGATGATCAGGTAATGAAAATAGTCTTTTATCCCTTCTAGCAGCTTCTTGAGGGCATAATTTCGATCTCCCATCCCGACCAATTCGACCTCGGCACCGGCGAGATTCTTGTCGGACGGCAGTACCCAAAGCGAAGGAATCTCGGTCGCCAGCACCATTTCTCGAGGAGAATCGCCCGAGACCAGCGCGTCATAAAGTGATTTTCTCGAATGGCTGCGGGCAATACCCGCTCCGGATGTAGCATTAGCTTGCGGGTCGGCATCGATCAGCAGGACCTTTTTCCCTTCTGCCGCAAGCGCCGCTGAAAGATTGACCGCAGTTGTCGTTTTGCCGACACCGCCCTTTTGATTTGCGACCGCAATGATCTTTCCCATCTCAATTCTGCGAATTTTTAAGTTAGCACACGGTAAATTCAATATCTAATCGGAAAATGTGGTACGTGCCACAATTTAATTAGAGATGTGCTGTTGAATTGTGGTACGTGCCACAATTCGAGGCTTTTGATGAGCTCATTGACCGTTGGCCGGTGAAGCAGCCGTGAGGTGAACCAAGACCGAAGAGATCGCGGCCGGCGTAAGGCCGGAGATATTCCTTACCTGGGCAAAGTTCTTTGGCCTAGCCCGCTCAAGGCGTTCGACCATCTCGTTAGAAAGCCCGCCGATCGTCTTAAACTCAAACCCATCCGGAACTTTGAGGCTATCATGATGATTGACTCGCTCCGTTGCTACTTTTTGCTTCTCGATATAGCCGCTGTACAAAGAATCGGCGAGCGCTGTCTCAAGATCGGCTATTCTTATCTCAGACCGGATCGTATCGGGTAGGAGTTTGTGGATCAGGTCGGGGCTAACGCCTTGTCGCATGGCAAGCTGTGAGAGCGTGATCGCATCGCCAAGATCCGCACCGAGTATTTGCGAAATGCCAGAGTACTCGACCGATGAACGCTTGAATCTGGTCAGATCCAGCGCATTTCGGAGATTTGCGATCCTATCACGCTTTGAATTGAATCGATCCCAATCCGCATCACCAACAAGGCCAACTTCGCGGCCTTTCGGCGATAGACGCTGGTCCGCGTTGTCGTGGCGAAGGGTCAAGCGTGCCTCGGCGCGTGAGGTGAATAGCCGGTAAGGTTCATCTACTCCATGACGGATCAGATCATCGGCAAGTACGCCAATGTAGGCCTCATCCCGGCGAAGCACGAATTCTTCCCGCTTCTGAACCGAAAACGCAGCATTTATCCCAGCCAGCAATCCTTGGCACGCCGCCTCCTCATAGCCGGTCGTCCCATTGATCTGTCCGGCCAGGAACAGGCCTTCCATTCGAGTTGAACCCATGGTTGGCCTCAATTCCCGCGGATCGACAAAATCATATTCGATCGCGTATCCGGGCCTTATTATCTGTACATTCCCAAATCCGTCGATCATCCGGAGCAATTCAAGCTGAAGATCAGATGGCAGCGAAGTTGAGAATCCGTTGAGATATACCTCGTTAGTGTTATGGCCCTCTGGCTCGAGGAAGAGCTGATGCCGATCTTTCTCGGCGAATTTTACGACCTTGTCCTCGATGGACGGGCAATATCTTGGACCAACGCCTTTGATCTTTCCCGAATACAAAGGAGACTGATGTAGATTATCCCGGATCGTCCGATGCAGGCGGTCACTCGTATAGCCGATAAAGCATTGGATCTGAGGCTGCTCGATCTTCTCTGTCGCAAAGGAGAACGCGACAGGCTTCTCGTCCGGGGGCTGCGGCTCAAAAGCATTCCAGTCGATCGTTCGCCCATCAAGTCTCGGCGGCGTTCCGGTCTTTAGACGTCCAACGGGAAATCCCAGATGCCTCAGACTGTCGGCAAGCTCTATGGAAGCAGGCTCGCCCGCACGTCCTGCCGAATAGGTTTGGCGACCGGTGTGGACAACACCATTAAGGAATGTGCCGGTCGCGATCACCACAGCTTTGGCGCCAAAGCGTCGTGAATCCTGCATCTCAATACCTATAACCGTATTGTTGTCAACAATTAGGTCAATAACCACGCCTTGTCGCAGGTGCAGGTCCGATGTTGCCTCCAGTACACGCCGCATCTCGGTACGATAAAGGCTGCGGTCGGCCTGGGCTCGGGGAGATTGAACCGCCGGGCCGCGTGAGCGGTTCAAAAGCCGGAACTGGATCCCGGTACGGTCAATGACCCGGCCCATTATGCCGCCGAGAGCATCGATCTCTCGAACCACATGACCCTTCGCTATACCGCCGACCGCCGGGTTGCATGACATCTGGCCGATCAGGTCCAGATTGATCGTTACCAGGGCGGTTCGCGCCCCCAGACGAGCGGATGCCGAGGCCGCCTCACATCCGGCGTGTCCCGCACCGATCACGATCACATCAAAGGTCTCGTCAAACATACCGATCCAGCCAAAACGGCGAAACTCTTTATCTTACTGGAAACGGCGTCAGTTTGGAAGGGTTATCTCGGCGCAGGAATGTTGCACCTGCACTACACAGTGCCAGATACAACTCACCACAAATTGAAAGCTCACAGGTTGGTTGGTCTTCTCACTGAGGTCAGTCCCGGGCTGCGGCCTCCGACGATCTTACAATCTCAACCGTGCACGCGGCCCTGGCAGCGACCGCAGAAGACACGCTGCCGATCAAAAATCTTGCAAATGAATTGGGGGCGTTATGCGGCCCGACAAAGACGGCGTCCGCCTGCCATTCACGAGCCTCGTCGGGGAGAATGGTCTTGGGATTTCCAAATCTCACTTTAATGCTCGCCTCGATCTCTTTCGCACCGAGCTTTTCGAGGAATGGAGCAGCAAGTGAGTTTGCCCATTGCTGAACGAGCTTCTCTTCAAGCACAGCATCGGTCATCTGTGGTGCAAACCTCCCGATCGCCTGCACAACCGCACCGTCGGCGACCGTAACGAGACGAACCTTTGTCCCGGCAGGCCATGTACGCTTGAGGATCGTATCAATGGTATTTAGGGATGTGCGAGATCCGTCGAACCCTATCAGGATGCGGGCCGCAGGGCCGTCACGGTGGACCGTCGAACGGCAAACGCGCACTGAACAATCCGAGTCTGTAATTAGCTTCTGCGTATTCTGTCCAAGAAAGAACCCACGGTCACCGGAGGGCGGTAGTGGTTCGCCAACTATGATCATATCGGGAGCCAAATGCTCAGCGAACGAGACAAGTTCCGCCGCAGGCGATCCGAGGGCCGCGACGCCGTTAACCCTCCAGCTTGGAAATCGTTCTCTAAGGAGCTTGACTCCTTCATCGGCGGTTGCGTGTGCCGCGGCTTCATCGGGCACATGATCCCAGGCCTCGGCCACAGACATTACGAACGCCTCCGTGTTCTCCGGAAATCCGGCATGACTCAGATCCTCGATCGCGGTTCGGGACGCCTCCGTTCCGTCGTACCCAATTAGTATTCTCATGGTCGTTTCCTCTTAGCCCAGTGTCAGACCTGGATGGGAATCGCCTCTCGCATCGCAAATTCCCGTCCTTCAGTGCAAACGCTAGAGCAATGTATGTGCCACACAAAAAAACGGCATTTCTATTGAGCTTTTGAGGTTTGGCGATGTGAAATTTCTCGCGCTTACGCTCACTTTTGCCCAAGGGAACCCGATCCGGAGCTTGTGTTTCACGCCCAATTCCACGGCGCAGAAGTGGAACGCGATTTGCTCCCTTATGGATGGATAAGACTCAAACCAGGAGGACAAAACAATGAACGAAGCCGATGTCGAATACGCCGCACTCTTCACACTTCGATGGACCGCACGTGTCTTGGCGCTCGCCACATTATTGTTGCTCGCATTGTTCTATATCGGCGAAGGGGTAAATGTGAGTGACATCGCTCCGAGAGAGTACGTTGGCCTCATATTCTTCCCGATCGGGTTAGTGGTCGGATACCTGATCGCCTGGAAGAATGAGCTTCTCGGCGGCGTGGTCGCGGTGGGAAGTATCCTCGCGTTCTATCTCATATACGGCGCCCTGCTAAACGGCTCCATCATGCAGGGAAGCGCCTTCCTAGTTTTCGGTATCCCCGGCCTCCTGTTCCTTGTTTATGGATTGCTTTCGAGGATAGAACTTTCAGGCCACGATCAGGGATTCCTGGCCCACTGACGAGTAGATACGGAGCAAATATGACGATCGCGACCGCTGTCAATACAGCGATGCACCACGAACCGATAGACATCTTTGAGACAAAAATGCCGCCCGGTGATCACTTGATAGCCGCATTTGCCGGCCAGGATGGACCGACCCTGATAGTGGTAGGAGGAGTCCACGGAAATGAAGCTGCCGGCGTACGCGCCCTTGAAAGGGTCGCCGACGATATTGGCAATCGTGATGTCACTTTTCGTGGCCGGGTCTATTTTCTTGCCGGCAACACTCGTGCCCTTATCGAGGGGAAACGCTTCATTACAAAGGACCTCAACCGCAGTTGGACAACGCGTGAATTGGCGGCGGCGATATTTGTCGACGAATCATCGCCGACAGACCGTGTGGAGTTAGCAGAGCTTGACAGGCTGCTCGACAGCATCCTTATCACTACAAAAGATGAGGTGTATGTTGTCGATCTGCATTCCACTTCGGCGGGCGGCGTCCCATTCGCTACGGTGGGTGATACACTCCGCAATCGACGGTTCGCACAACAATTCCCTATCACCATCCTCCTCGGCATCGAAGAGCAGCTTGAAGGTACGATGCTAGAGTACCTGAACAATGCCGGAGCTGTGACCTTGGGTTTTGAGGGCGGCCAGCACACATCGGATGAGACGGTCGAAAATCATGAGGCCCTCATCTGGCTGGCATTGGTAAACTCAGGCATTTTGGACGCAGCGGATGTACCGCATTTGGCTGAACTTCGTTTAAGGCTCGAAAAACGGTCGAGCCCTCGGGTATTTGAGGTCCGGTATCGCCACCCGGTTGCGGAAGGTGACGATTTTCACATGCGGCCGGGTTTCACTAATTTCGACAGCATCCGATCCGGGCAAGTGATCGCCGACGACAAGAACGGGGCTGTCGAGGCGACCGAATCAGGAGTTATCCTGATGCCGCTCTATCAAAAGCTAGGCGAGGACGGCTTCTTTATCGGAAGACAGGTGGCGAAATTCTGGCTGTTCGTGTCAGAGGTATTGAGGAGGCTAAAGCTCCAGGATCTAATACCGATCCTTCCCGGCGTGCGGCTCGATCCGGCGGATCCATCGACACTGCGGGTCAATACACAGGTTGCCCGCTTGTTTCCTCTGCAGGTCTTTCACCTTCTGGGATTCCGTAGACGGCAATGGGTCGGGGGCGAACTGGTCGTGAGCCGGCGCAAACACGATTTCATAAGTCCATTTAAGAGGTAGCGGCGGATGGGCGATAAGAAAGTCGATCGCGGATATGATGACGCCAAGGTGCGAGCCTTCACATTGGCGGTCCTGAATGATCTGCATGCACTTCAGCAAATGCTGGACGGCGGCATGTTCGAGGAGGACGCCCGTCGCATCGGTGCCGAACAGGAGATGTTCCTTGTCGATTCTGCGATGCGGCCGGCTCCACTGGTAACCGAGATAATAAAGGAAGCCCGCGACGGACGACTGACCACCGAGATCGGCAAATTCAACCTCGAGGCAAATCTGACGCCACGAGAATTTTCCGGAAGTTGCCTCCGGGATATGGAGGATGAGTTAAATGAGGTTGTCGACGTGGTCCGCACCGCGGCTTGTAAATTCGGGGCAGGCGTGGTGCTGGTCGGTATACTCCCTACGATCCAGCTCTCAGATCTGACGCATGAGAATCTGACGCCTAACCCTAGATACTTTGAACTCGATCGGGTCGTCACCAAGCTTCATGGTGAGAATCGACTGATCCAGATCAAAGGGGTAGATGAACTTCAGCTTACTTTACAGGACACTTTTACAGAGTTTTGCAATACAAGCTTTCAGGTGCATCTTCAGACCAGCATAAAGAACTTCGTCCGTGACTATAACTGGGCACAGGCGATATCGGCGCCCGTCCTGGCGTCGGCGGTAAATTCGCCTGTTCTGCTCAACCACAGGCTGTGGCACGAGACGAGGGTCGCGCTATTTCAACATTCAGTTGACACTCGTTCATTGGTTCACAAGGAAAGGAATCAGCCGCCGAGGGTCAACTTCGGGGAACGCTGGGTCGACGAATCGATCATTGAGGTCCTGCGCGAGGATGCGGTGCGTTTCCGCATTTTGCTTACACAAGCTGTCGAGGAGAACTCGGTTGAGACCTTGGCCGCCGGAGGCATTCCAAAGCTTTCGGCGTGGCGGCTGCATAACGGCACCATCTGGCGTTGGAACCGTCCGTGCTATGGCGTTGTGAACGGAAAACCTGGATTAAGGATCGAGGCGAGATTCCTGCCGGCCGGCCCAACGATCGCTGACGAAATGGCCAATGCCGCCTTCTTTCTGGGATTGATGACCGAGCTTCCCGAGGAATTTGGCGATATTACTACCAAAATGTCCTTTGATGAGGCCAAGTCGAACTTCTTCAATGCGGCCCGGTACGGCCTGAACGGCCAGATCCGCGGACTTGACGGAAAGAGTCGCCGTGTAGAACGCCTGATCCTAGAGGAACTGCTACCTCGAGCAAGGGCAGGCCTGGAGCGAGCCGGGGTCGATGCCGACGACAGCGGCAGATTGCTGGATATTATCGAGGCTCGTGTCACTAAGGCTACATCAGGATCTAAGTGGATGCTAGATTCCCTGGCATCCATGGATCCTCGGGCAAAGCCAAATGTTCGAATGCGGACGCTAACCGCGATCATGAAGTCCTATCAGGAGAAAGGGATGCCGCTTCATAACTGGGAATTGGCCGAGATACCCAAACGATGCGAATGGGTAGACAACTATAAAACTGTCGAGCAGTTCATGGCCGTCGATCTCTTCACCGTACGTCCTGAAGACATTCTCGATCTCGCGGCGAGCCTGATGCACTGGAAACACGTCAGACATGTACCGGTCGAGGATGACGCGGGCCACTTAATAGGTATAGTGTCGCACCGCGACCTGCTTGAGCTTTTCGCACTGGGCAAGATAACCGGGCCGGCCCAACTTGTAGTGGGCGATGTGATGAAGACCGACCTGATCACTGTCGCACCGGAAACCTCAGCCCTTGAGGCTCTTGAGTTGATGCGTGAACGGCGCATCGGCTGCCTGCCGGTCATCAAAGACGATAAATTGGTCGGCCTGGTTACGGCATACGATTTTCTAACGGTGTCGGCAAAATTATTTGAAGAAAGGCTGACCGAGGTAGCGGAGCCCGATGAGGCCGCCGGAGGACAAAGTGATGCGTGAAGGAAGTAGTTTCGAAGGCCTGGAAGAATTTGTCGGGGTCTTGAACAAACGGTACTCCGGAAGGCCGACAAGGATCGGTATGTTTGAACCCGGCAGCTCCGGAGTTATGGATTATTGGATCGAGAATGGGCTGCCACTGGCCCAGGTCGAGATCGAACAACTCGATGGCCATGTTCGGCTGCGCGTCACTGCCGGTGAATACTCGCACGAGATCGAGGACCCGATAAGAGTGTCGTTTCATACAACACTCCGCAGCGAAGAAGATGGTGTAGATATAGCTGAATCAACGGGCCGTACGCTTGTTGTCAGATTCGATTAAGGACTACATCGGCGCGTGGTTTTTCGCGCCCAAAGAGCGGCCGAACCCGCGCCAGTGGAGTTCCACATCGAATTCGACCCATTTTCATTGAGAGTTGTTGAATTATTCGGTTCCCACCGTTGGGAACGCTAGTTGCTAATCGATAGAGCGTATGGACGATAGAATGTCAAACTCAACGCATGTATCCCACGATCGCGAGAACGGCAGGATCAGGCCACGGTGCTTCGAATGCAGCGTTAGCAACAGCCAATTCTTCTGCGATCTCCCGGCAGCCGAACGTCGAGAGTTGGAGTCGATAAAGATGACTCGTGCCTATCCAAAAGGATCGACGTTGTTCATTGAGGGGCAACCGGCTCACGGCGTGTTTATGCTCTGCAACGGCCGGATAAAATTATCTACGTGTTCGCGGGACGGGAGAATAATGATCGTCGGTGTGGCCGCACCTGGCGAGGTCATTGGGCTCAGTGCAGTTATTTCAGGGATCGATTACGAAATTACCGCCGAAGCGATAGAAATGTGTTATGTTAACTTCATCTCCCGAGACGACTTTTTGCGTTTTCTCGAGACTCATCCGAAAGCGTGCCTTAGTGCTGCTCGCCAGCTTGGACGCAGATATAACGAAGCTCACCAGAAGCTGTGTGCCTTCGGAATGTCGGAACCGGTCCTGGTCAAGCTAGCTAAGCTGATCCTCGGATGGAGTGAACATATCTCGCCGGCGAATTCTCCTATGCGGCTGACAAACTCTTTTACTCACGAAGAAATCGCCGAGATGATCGGCACAAGCCGCGAGACAGTTACCAGGACTTTGCGAGAGATGCGGGAACGAGGATTAGTTACTCTCAAAGGTTCAGATCTGGTGATACATGATCTGAATTCGCTGTCGATGACAGCAGGAAGATTTGTACATGCCGATGTGTGACAGCCGTCACAGACCGGCTCCCAGAACCGCAATAAGATGAAAAAGGCGTCTTCCTGACGCTTGATCCAAATGGAGGCAATATGGCTTCGAATTCTAAACTAAAATTACTGTTCCTTTCATTCTTCACGCTGCTGATGGTCGTGTGGGCGGTTTCTGGCAGTTATACCGCAGGATCAGGAGTCACCGAGGCGTTCGACCCAACAGTCCCGCCCGAGTCAGCCGCGGCTGTCACTGACGATTTTGTCGGCAGTGAGACTTGTAAGGCATGTCATGAAGACCAATTCAAAAAATACGCAAATACCAAACATGCTAAGATCACTGAGCTAAAGGGCTGGAAAGATAAAGCCCAGGGCTGTGAATCATGTCACGGCTCAGGCAAAGCCCACGTTGAGGCCGGCGGCGATAAGACAAAGATCGCATCGTTTGCCGGTATGAGCTCCAAAGCAGTTTCCGAGACCTGTTTGGCCTGTCACTCAGGTAAGGAAGCTCACAATAACTTCCGCCGCGGCGAGCACTGGCGTAACGACGTCGGATGTACCGACTGCCACAGTTCGCACGGCTCACCGCTACCCAACGCCAAGGCGGATTCGATGGTGAACGTAGCAGACGTCAATCGTCAGAATCCCGGCATTGCGACCAAGGCAATGCTCAAGCAGAACGAACCTCAGCTCTGTATGAGCTGTCATACAGAGACCAAGTCGCAGTTCACCAAACCGTTCCATCACAAGGTCCTGGAAGGTGCTATGAACTGCAGCAGCTGTCACAACGCCCATGGAGGGTTCGAATCGAAACAGGCCAAACTTGCAGTCGGTGCAGATGCGTCATGCATCAAGTGCCACGGCGACAAGCAGGGGCCGTTCGCGTTTGAACATGCACCTCTAAAGACCGAAGGCTGTGCATCATGTCACACGCCTCATGGCTCGAGCAATCCGAAGATGCTTAACCGCAGTTCGGTACGCCAGCTCTGCATGGAGTGTCACAGCTCATTGTCGAGTGCCGATCCGGGAGCACCGCAGGCACCGCATAACCAGACGACGACCCGCTATATGAACTGCACGATATGCCATGCACGAATTCACGGGTCTAACGCCAATAAGTATTTCTTCAGATAGTGGTGAATAGGAGGACGAGATGTTAACACGCAAATCAAATGAAAAAAGTGCCGTAAGGCTACTCCTCCCGTTCATCGCAGCGATTGCAGTCCTCGTATTTGCCGGAATGGCATATTCGCAGGATCCGCAGTCAACACCTGAGACGACATACGGAGGGTATAACATAACAGCCACCACCGAATTCGGATGGCGGGGGCGGTCACTTGATGGAAATGAACTCAAGTACAAGAGTGACCTTAACTATAAACGAGGCTTTCGCTTCTTTGACTCGAACCTCTACTTTTCCAAAGAGGACGGTAAATGGTTCGACTCACTCCTTATCATGAACTCAGGATGGGGAGCCGACCCGAGCGGAAACTTCAGGCTTAACATGGAGAAGTTCAAGTATTTCAAACTTAACTTCAACACAAGGAGGGTAAAATACTTCAACAACCTGGCGAATTATGTGTCGGTCAACGGCCAAAGCCAGCATACTCAAGATTGGATCCACAACCTTTCCGATCTTGACTTTACCCTGTTCCCGCAGAGCAGAAAGCTCAGGCTAAATTTCGGGGCTTCGTTCAGCGATGCCTCAGGCGATGGAACCTGGACCGCCAGGGCATATCGTGACGACTTTGTTGTTCCTAATAATACGAAGCTGACCGCAAAGGACTTTCGCTTAGGAGCAGAAGGCGAACTGTGGGGATTTAACTGGGGACTGACCCAGGGATTCCGGACCTTTAAGGATCTTTCAAACTACATTCAGGGACCGGGAACTAACCCGGGAAACAATACGACTGATACGACAGTTTATACGTCATACAGTAAGTACTTCCCGACTGTTGGCGACGGGTCGTTCACACAATTCAATGTAAATCGTACCTTCGCACAGAAGTTTGATCTTACAGGGAGGATCATTTATTCGACGACGTCATCCCGGTCGAACATCACAGAGAGCTTCACCGGGCGTGACAACAGCAACAACTACGTGGACAGCGATCAGTTCCTGATCGACAGCCAATCAAAACGTCCTCAGACAAGAGGCGATGTTGGCGTCACCTGGCGGATCACTGACAACTTCCGGTTGTCCAATACGTTGACCTATGACAGGTTTACCGTTAACGGTGGCGAGTTCCTAAGAGAGTATTTCAATTTTAGGAATGCCGCTCAGACAACCACGACATACAGAACCGTCAATTCTTACGCATATCGGGTCAACGACTACGACCGGCTGGCAAATACGGTCGAGGCTGATTACGAATTCAACAATGCTTTCTCAGTCCACGTTGGTTGGCGACACACAAAGCGTAAGATCAATGTTTATGGTACAGAAGGTTCTGTGACCACCAATGTCATTGTACCGACTCCTTCCGTATTGCCGACTCCGTCGATCAGTTCAGCGGTGATCGGTGAGGACGAAGAGAACAGCACCAATACGTTGATCGCAGGTATGAAGATCAAGCCGACAAAAGGTTGGGTGATCTTTTGGGATGTCGAACATGGAACTTCGGACAACGTCTTCAGCCGCCTGGAGAATTACGACTTCACGAACTTCAGGGGCAGAAGCCGATGGCAGTACAAGACGTTTACGGTCAATGTATCTGCGTTGACAAAGAATAATACCAATCCTTCGTTGACGTACGATACCCCGCCGCTGCCGTTCGGTACCGATATCACTAGCCGAACCTTTACGGGTGACGTCGAGTGGAATCCGGTTGACCGATTCAGACTCAGCGGTGGCTATACATACCGAAATCAAACTGCCAAGACGCCGATCTACACGTGGATCGGGACCGTTCCATCATCGGGTATAAAGACCCTTGGCACGAGCGAGTTCTATGTCAAGGACCGTTACGCCTACATCGAGATGTCAGCCCGAGCCCACAAACGGCTGTCGATCTACGCGGCGTATCGTATGAACAAGGACAATGGCCAGGGCGATATCGTTTCTCCGCCGGCGGCAAACTCAGCGAATATAATCGCGTCGTACCCAATGCGTTTCAATACGCCTGAGGTACGTGCCGCTATTCGGTTGACCAAAAACATCGACTGGAACATTGGTTACCAGTACTACGACTATAAGGATGTGCAGACCTCGAGCCTGAACTATAAGGCCCATCTGCCATACACCTCGCTTCGTATCTACTTCGGTGGCAGAGCTGCCGATCGTTGATCCGACAACGGATCTCATTAGGACGCCGGTGGTGCTCAGCATCACCGGCGTATCTTTTTGAGCGATGATCCAGGCTCTCTTTGCTCGGCTCTCGAACTCAGCTCGGATAAACCCAAAAGTGATTGCAGTCACTGCCATAATTGGCAGTTCGTGATGTAATGGATCATAAACTCAGGACGGTGAATAGGCCGATGAGATCATCTATTAAACTCGCAGTTATTGTTTGCTCTGTTGCACTGGGAGCAATTTTCTATCTACATCATTCGATTGGATCGGCGGCTCAAAACCCTGCGCCGCAACCCGCGTTCCCATCAGGAAACAAGCAGCAGACTCAGTTTCCTTCGAACGTGAATCTGGACTGCGCGGGTTGTCACGGCCCGGGCAAAAGTCTGCCGTACCTTGCCGGCGAGCTCTTCCACAAGGACACGCACGGCGCTCTAGATGCGAGCATTCACTCGAAGCTTGCACCGAACGGAAAGCCTATCGCAAGCTGCAAAGATTGCCATACGATCAACGGCGACATGACGACGGCCCTTCCGGCCGAGAACCCTAAGTCAACGGTAAATCGGGCCGCGATCGC
>CAZJFB010000002.1:0-103566 GCA_964545145.1 uncultured Chloracidobacterium sp.
CGGAATTCAAAGCGAACTGCTACGGAACGAAATTGTAAGTGATAATTCCCGAGACCTTGACCGGTTTTCCGGCAAGTAGCGTCGGCGTATATTTTGACTTGCACGCGGCCTCCCGAGCGGCAAATTGAAGCGACACGGGACCATCTACCGCTCCGGCCCGGATGACATCCCCTTTCTCGTCTATCAAAGCTAAAACCGAAACCACCCCGCCGACACGGTTCTTTCGGGCCTCTGACGGATATGACGGCCTTTCGAGATTTCTGGCCTTTCCATTAATGACTCCCCCGACAACCTTATTGACCTTGGGCTTTCCGGTTAATGGATCAATATCTTCCGGTTTCACTGCTAACTTTGGATTCTTGAGGTCCAAAGTAATGACGATATTTGCGGCAACCGCCATACCGTCCCTGATCCCGGGAGAAAATCGGAGTTTCATCGCCATTTCCACAAGTGTCGAAGATAGTTCATTAAGAGCTTTGCGCGGCGTTTCGCCGCACGGCCACATCGGTCCCGACATTAGGACCGCATACGTTGGCACTCCACCCTCATTGACGCTGATACCAACCTCCACTTTGCCATCGATCAGTGCATCGACGGCCGAGCGGGGCAGATCATATACTACCGAACCCTGGATCGTTGGTGGGGTGTCTCGCGGGGTCGTTTGTGCGGACAACTGGCCACAAAGAAACAGAGAGAAGATCGTGAGTTTAATAATCGATCGGATCATACACTCCCACCATCCAAAACTAAGCAAACTTCTTTTGATCTCCGTCGATCGAAACTAGATGACCGGTAACACAAATGCCCCGATATGCGGTGTCGATGTATTGAGGCACGTCTTTAGAGCCAGGAGCAGCGATTCGCGAACATTTTCAGGTGTGACGATCGCGTCAACAAGGCCGCGGGAGGCAGCATGTTTGGCGTCAAGTTCTTTGTCGTATGTCTCACGCACTTTTTGCATCTCGGCAAGAAGTGCTTCGTCCGGCTCTGTACCAGAGGCTTTTAGCCTCTCCAGCTGGGTCCCGAATATTGCCTGGACGGCGCTGTCGCCTTCCATAACGCCCATTCGGCCCGTCGGCAGCGAAAATATGAAGTCAGGGTCAAATCCCTGGCCTGCCATCGCGTAATAACCCGCTCCGGAGGCATGATTGATCGTCAGGACGATCTTCGGCACCGCCGCGGTCGCCATCGCCTCGACGAACTGCGCACCTGCACGGATGATGCCGCTGTGCTCTGCCTCTGCCCCGACCATAAAGCCCGACACGTCCTGCACAAACAGCAGCGGTGTCGAATGGCGGTTGCAGTTCTCAATGAAGTAGGCGGTCTTTTCGGCCGATTCGGTATAGACAATACCGCCAAAACGCGGCGGCGAGCCCGGCTTCCCTTTCGACATGCCGCGCGAATTGGCTATCACGCCAACAAGGATGCCGCCGATACGTGCTGTGCCGCAGATCATCTCTTTTGCAAAATCTGCCTGAAATTCATCGATGCCGCCCTCGTCAAGAAATGTGTCCAGAACGGCATGCATGTCGTATGGGGCACGGTGGTCGGCCGGCAGCAAGTCGTAGAGCGAGGCCGACCCGGTCGCTGCGGCTTGCGATTCCGATACGGATACTTGGGCGTGCTCCTTTCCGGGCAATTCCGAGATCAGTTGCCTGATCTTTTCGAGACACTCACGGTCGTTGGCGGTACGATAGTGGGCAACACCCGAGATGGCGTTGTGCGTCATCGCACCGCCAAGTGTCTCGTTATCAATGGTTTGCCCGGTCGCACCCTTTACGAGATTTGCCCCACCGAGGCCCATGAACGACGTGCCCTCGACCATCAGGATAACGTCAGACAAGGCCGGCAGATAAGCACCTCCGGCGACGCACATTCCCATCACGGCAGATATCTGCGGCACCTTGAGATACCGCCGCATTATCGAGTTGTAATAAAAGATGCGTGCCGCACCGTACTGGCCCGGGAAAACGCCGCCCTGATACGGCAGGTTGACCCCTGCGGAATCGACCAGATAGATGATCGGAACGCGATTGCGCATCGCGATCTCCTGGGCCCGCAGGATCTTTTTTATCGTCTCGGGATACCATGCACCGGCCTTGATGGTCGCGTCGTTGGCTACGATCACACATTCGCGGCCTTCGACCGTGCCCACGACCGTAACGACAGCCGCGGCAGGAGCCTGGCCGTTGTATTCGTCATAGGCGACGAGAAGGCCGATCTCTTGAGAGAAAGTGCCGGCGTCGAGCAGAAGCTCGATCCGCTCGCGAGCGGTGAGCTTTCCCTGCTTGTGTATCTTTTCGATCTTGTCGGGCCCACCGCCGAGCCTGAGCCTTTCCTCAAGCTCAAGATACTCATCGGTGAGAGTGCGAAGCCGCGAAGTTGTGTCGGACGATACCATGTTTGACTAATTATCTTATCGTGAAATTCTTGACGCTCGAGTCACTGATAAGCCTGTTGCCGAGGCTCGTAACTCGGACCCTTGCCTGCTGTGTCGGCCGCCCCGTGATCCTGACGACCTCACTGCCGTCATTGGCCGTAGAGGTAACAAGCGTTTCCCAGGTGACGCCCTCGTCACGCGAAAGCTCGATCGAGACATCGCTGTCGAAATTCTCCGAGGTCCATGAGATCGGCAGTGCGGCCACCCGTCGAACGACCTCACCGGAATTCAGCACGCCAAGCATCACATTTGCCCCGCTGTATCGATAATTGGCGATCCAATCCGCCGTGTTGTTTATCGAGCGGGCGTTGTCTCGAGCATTCGAAATTCCGGTCGGAAAACCATTGAAAACTATGTTCGGATTGGAAAAATAAGCGACTCGCGTGCAGCCGCTCGTACACGGGTCAGAGTATGACATTACTGTACGATAGCTGCCGTTAACATAGTGGCCGAAGCCGTAAGGATATGTCGGATTAGATCCATTCTCAGGATTATGCTGGCTGCCCATGTTGTGGCCCAATTCATGGGCAAACGACAGATTGCCGACCGCGCACGTTCGGGCGGTGACCGTGAACCCGTTGTTCTGATTTCCGCCGGCCCCGCCCATCAGATAGCCGATACCGCATGCGGCAGTAGAGTTGGTGAGCATGTCGACCAGATCGGCTTTTGCGTTGTTTCTTGCGGTCGCGGCCTCAGAGCTTCCCCGCAGATTGCTCAATTCGGTGCCAAAATCGCCAGTTTCGCTGAGCGAGGTCAGTTGAGCTCCGACGAGCTGGACACGCTGCCTGATACGACTGTTTATGTATGCCGTATTGGTCGCATCGATAGCCTGCTGCGCGACGGTCTGTGCCTGAGCATCGCCGCCAAGCGAATTCCTAACGGCCGCCGTGTATAGAACCAAGACGTCGATCCTGTCACCAGAATCGACAGATGCCGACGGAGCTGCTGTCGGCGCAGCCGGCTCGCCTTTCACGTCGCCCGCACACTCTGGAAACGCCGTTTGGTCTAGTTCGACCAGGAAGTGCCTGTCTCCGCGTGGGACGATCTCGTACACCGCATCCGGCGAGTAGATCAGGCCCGCGGCATATCCCTTATAGAATGTCAGGACGACGTCGCCGTGAAACTTTTCAAGGGAGATCTTTCCTCGCCAGGTAACGTTATCGAGCGAACGTGTCTCCGTGCCGGTCCGGGACGCCTCAAAACTCTTGCCGTCAAACAGAGAAAGTGAAAGGCTCGGCGCATGAGAGACCGAGGACATAACCTCCGAGCCAAAAGTGATCTCCGCCTCGCGCTTGCTGGCGATCGAGCTTTTTTGGGCGAGATCCACGGCCGCTGGGACCGTGGCCAGTCGAAAAAGTGTCACTGCCTTTGCGTTGACGGACAATTGTGCGAAGGCCGAAACCCCAAGAAGCAAAATGGTAATGATGGCTAGTGATCTCATATCACCTTTGGTCAATGATAAATGTAGGGACCATGCCGCCGCCTGAAGACACGTTTGCCAATTCGGTAGAGGACAGCCGCGTGAATGCCGAACCGACCTTGCCGAGGAACAACAATGGATCGAGATCCACAAGCTGCTCGGTCATCTCCCAACTGCCCGCTTCGTCGGTGATCATCGGGAACATCTCCTTTGCCGTCTTAACGCGTTCCTGGACAAGATAGTCGCCGTCCTCAAGAGCGTCCTCGATAGCAGCGTCCCACTCGGCAGCGCCGGAGTTCCAACCGATATAAATGCCATGGCCGCCGTAATCGTCGTTGGGCTTCAGCACCAATTTGTGCGAGTTCTTGCGCGTCCATTCGACAAGATCGATCTTTTCGCCGTGATTCTCGGTAAATTCCTCTCGGAACTTCCGTGTCCACGGGATGTGAGCGTTGATCGCAGCGATCTCGGCGGCATCAAACAAATGCTCGTATCGCTCATTGGTCAATACGCCGAAGATCGCTTTCTTATGGACAAGCTTGCCGCGGAAACTATTCACCAGGCATACCGCACCCGCACGATAGGCATCGAGCAGAGCGCTGTGCTCGTTTATGATCGGTAAATATTCATTGACGAGAAGCCGCTTGTATACGATATCGATCGCCCTGCCGGCGTGCGATAGCCGCCCATGGGTAAACTCCAGTTCATCGGGCGAGCAGATGATCGACGGATAACCATTTGCCTCAAAGAACTCCCTAAAGAGTTCAAATTCCTTGATGGTCGGTAGATCTTTTAAGTCGACGATCGCAATGACCGGTTTGTGGTCGGGACGATGGCCGGTAAATTCGGCGTAGCAGCGAAGAAGCACGTCGAGCAGCTTGGACCGTCCCTCGAATGCAGATACCTTGAATTTCTCTGTAAAACGCCGCATCACCGGCAATGCCTGGAAGATCGCACTTGCTGAATCGGCATAGGCGATCCCGGCAGGGCTCTCGCCATTAAGCTCAACGTAACTGTAAGTATCGCCAACAAGAAACGAATCGAGCCGCGAGGTCGGTGAGACATGCGAATAGCCAGGGTCGATCTTGACGAGTTCCCGCTCGATCTCAGTAACGCCAAGTTCATCGAGAATTGCATCGCTCTCAACGGCCGCGTCCTTTACCTTTTGCAATGCGCCGAAAACGGTCTCGCAGGCGGCCGTGATCTTGGCCCAATCGGACAAGGTTACGAAATGCGGCCGCAGATAAGGCGCCAGCCGACGGCCGCCAAAGATCAATTTTGAGCGGTCAAGCTCGCGGTCGAGCATCTGCTGTGACGCCGAGGCGAGATCGGCATCATTGAGTAGTTGGTGATAGTATTCGACTGCAGCCTTAAGCATAAGGTGATCTCGGCAAAGCGTAGCCGGAAGGCCAAGGTTCGCGGCCTATTTAGACATGCTAAGGATCTCTTGAAATTCGTCTTTTGTCAGCGGCATGACCGAAAATCGCGGCTGTCGCACGAGGTAAATATTTGCAAGTACAGGGTTTGCCTTGATCTGCTCAAGCGTCACCGGTTTCTTCAGCGGTTTTGACGGCGTTAATTCAACCGCGTGCCACGCCGTGTCGGTCGGGTCCGGAAACGCTTCTTTGGAGACCTCGGCGATACCCACGATCTCTTTGCCGACGACCGAGTGATAAAAATAGACCTTGTCGCCCTTTTTCATCTCTTTGAGAAAGAGGCGTGCCTTGAAATTGCGTACTCCGGTCCAATCGGTCTTGCCGTCCTTAACAAAATCGTCCCACGAATAAGCGGTGGGCTCCTGCTTCACCATCCAATATTTCATAACGGTCTATTTTTGGGCCTGAGCGGCCTTTTTGTTGAGCCATTTTGCCCAGCGTTCGAGGATCGGCCTGAAGGGCTTGAAGAGTTTGGCCCGAATGCTTCCCTCAGCTTGCTTCTCGCTCCATGCCTTAAGGTTCTTTTCGGCGTATTGACGGATCTGAGGCTCGAGACCTGTTTTCTTGACCGAATGCCGCAGCGTCAAGTAATAATGCTGGCCCACCAGTGAGAATAAGAGCCCGGCAAGGTTGCCCTTGAACGAACTCTTAGCCATGAATTTCTTCACAAAACCCTCTGTCGGCTGAAGCAACGCTCCCATCGACATCTCGAACCATGGAGCCTGATTCTGTACTCTCGGATGGTAGAGGCCCGGCAGATCGCCCTTTAGCGGGACGTCCATGTTTTTGAGCCGCGGATCGTTTATATAATCGACAAGTTTGATCTTTTCGACTCCGCGTACCTGCTCGATCGGAAGGAAATCGAGCACCTTATTAATGCTGGCCTCATAGTCCTTCGGCAGCGGAAACGACGCGGTGTTCTCGATGCGGATCTTGGTAGCTTTTGCGGCCTTTTGGCCAGCAGTCTCAATTGCCATATCAGGTCTAGATTGTAATTGCTCACCCGCGATTAGTAAATTCAGCCACACCGATGTCGCGCGGATGCGACAGATATCGGTTACGGATCAATTGAACCTACGCCGATGTGCTGAAAAATACTCACTTGCTGCTCGCTAATCAATTGGCACGGGCGTTGCAGTGATGTCTGTTAAGTTTATTTATACATTGATGCGACAAACAACCTTATCCCAGCCGATCAGCGTATCCGGCGTCGGCCTGCATACGGGCGTCGAGGTCAATATGCGGCTTCGTCCGGCCCCAGAAAACACCGGCTACATTTTCGTTCGTACCGACCTGGATGATTTCGAGATCCCGGCGTCGGTCGAGTACATATCGCACTGTTCATATGCGACCACTCTGATGCGGCGCGGCGTTGTCCTGTCAACGTGCGAGCATCTGCTCTCAGCGCTGCGCGGCTCGGGCGTGGACAATTGCTTTATTGAGCTCGACAACATCGAAATACCAATCCTCGACGGCTCGAGCGAGGATTTTGTCGAGTTGATCGCCAAGGCAGGGATAGTCGAACAGGATGCAGAAAGGCACATCTTTCGGATCCTCGAACGTGTTGAGTTTGAGCAGGGCGATCGTAAGATGTCGATAGAGCCGGCAGACCAATTCGAGATCGATTGCGTGATCGATTTCCCACACCCACTTATACGACGGCAGACTTTCAACTTTTTCTTTGCTAACGGCTCCTACGGCAAAGAGATCGCGTCGGCCAGGACGTTCGGGTTTACCCACGAGATCGAGATGCTGCGAAAGGCAAACCTCGCTCTTGGAGGTTCGCTTGACAACGCGATAGTGCTCACGCCGGACGGCATGCTTAACGAGACGCCGCTGAGGTTTAACGACGAATTTGTGCGTCACAAGATACTGGACATAATTGGCGACCTCGCACTGATAGGAATGCCGATCAAGGGCAAGGTTATCGCCGAGAAGAGCGGGCACTCGGTACACGCGTCGCTGATGAGCAAGCTGCTTAAGACCGAGTCAGCGTGGGCTGTGGAATAGAAGCCAACGAACTCTCACCTACGCTTCCCAATTATCGGTGTGAAACGTTCCCTCTTTATCGACCCTTTGATACGTATGAGCACCAAAATGGTCACGCTGCGCCTGGATGAGATTGGCCGGTAAACGAGCCGTGCGGAATGCATCAATGTATGCAAGCGTAGCGGAGAAACACATCGCCGGTATTTCCGCCGCAACAAATCCCTCGACCACGCGGCGAAGGCTTGAGATCCCCTCTTCAAGCTTAAAGGAAAAATTATCGTCAAGCAGCAGGTTCTCGAGGCCTGGATCGGTTGTGAATGCCTCGCGGATATTTTCGAGAAGTGACGAGCGAATTATGCAGCCACCGCGCCAAATGCGGGCGACCTCCGAAAGGTTTAGACCGTACGACCTATCATTCGATGCCGCCGTCAAAAGAGAAAGTCCCTGAGCGTAGGTAACAATGAAAGCGAGATACAATCCGATGCGAAGCTCGTCCAGGCTAACACTTGCGGATGCTTTATTTGTATCCGTTCCGGCCATGCGAAGCCGTATGTCCTTCCTTGCTGAGATCTGCCGCATTGTTACAGCTGAATCGATCGTCGGTATCGGCACGCCCATATCCATCGCCGCCTGTGACGTCCATTTCCCTGTTCCTTTTTGTCCCGCGGTATCCAGGATCATATCGACGAGTGGCCGGCCTGTCTCTTCGTCGGTCCTCGAAAGAACCGTGGATGTTATCTCGATCAGGAACGAGTTCAGTTCGCGGCGACTCCAATCGGCAAACACATTGCCGATCTCGGGCGATGACATTGCCTGCCCTCGCTTCATAAGGTCATAGCTCTCGGCGATCAGCTGCATCATGCCGTACTCGATGCCGTTGTGCACCATTTTTACGAAATGCCCAGCCGAGCCGCTTCCCATATACGCAACGCAGGGTTCGCCATTTACCTTCGCGGCGACAGCCTGAAAGGTCGCTTCCACACGGTCGTAATGCCCGCGAGTCCCGCCCGGCATAATGCTCGCTCCGTGGCGAGCGCCTTCCTCGCCACCGCTGACCCCCACACCCATGAACCCTATGCCTTTTGCAGACAAAGCCGCCTCACGCCTATCCGTATCAGTGTAGTGTGAATTTCCGCCGTCGATGACCAAATCGTCCTCGTCGAGCAACGGCTCAAGATCGGCTATCACCTTGTCGACTATCGGGCCCGCAGGTACGAGCAGCATGATGTTTCTCGGAGACTCAAGCTTAGAGAGGAAATCTGACAGATCGCTGCCGACATCGAGCGGCATTCCCTTACCTTCCGAGAGCAGGAGTTCACGCTTCGAGGCGTCAAGGTCATAGCCGACGCCGCTGATGCCGTGCTGCGCGATGTTAAGGAGAAAATTACGGCCCATAGTGCCGAGGCCGATCATGCCGAAATGAGCTTTTGACATCGTTCTAGTGTCCTAAATGCTTGATAAACGCTTTCCTTAACTTCTCTTCGATCTCAGCGTGCAGCGGGGTATTTGAGGTTGCCCTGATCACCTTGTTTCCGCATTTGCCGCAAAGAAGATACCCGATCAACACGCCGTGCTCGCGAAAGATGAAGGCATTGAGCGACAAAACGTCTTTCCCTTTGTATTTCATTCCTTTTATCTCTTTTCCGCAACCGGGGCAACCGTCACCGTCATAAAACCAACGCCCTGTTACCGCGTTCCCAAAACGGATCTGGGCCTGGGTAAATAACATCTCAAGCGATTCAAGTATCTCTTTATTTGGATCTGACATACGCGACACCTCAAGAAGACGATCAACTTGCCCTTGTTAATTCATGGTTATACACTGCGATTACCAAGTATGTTACCACTGCACGACGTCATTCGTCCGACAACATTTATTGAATCTTCCAAACTCCGCGACCATCTTGGCCTAGACGTAACGATAGCGACCGAGACCTTTCAGCATACCGGGAGCTTCAAGTTCCGAGCCGCCTATAACCTAGCCTCAAAAGTACCGAATTCCGAACTGCTGACTGCGTCGTCTGGCAATTTTGGGCAGGCATTAGCATACGCCAGCAAGCTTCTGGGTAAGAAATGCACGGTCGTGATGCCAGCAACATCAGCGAAGGTCAAGATCAATGCCGTGCTCGGTTTTGGGGCAAATGTAGATCTGATAGACGTGACAAAGGTGGGTCGAAACGAACGTATCCAACAGCTTAGATCGGAAATGCCAGACGCGTATTTTGCGAGCCCCTATGATGATGAACTCGTAATTGCCGGGAACGCATCTTTAGCTCCGGAACTCGCACAACAGGGCTTTGATACTGTTGTCGTTCCGATCGGCGGCGGTGGATTGATCTCAGGCATCGTTTCCGGGTTTTGTGATCTTGGATACGGAGCCGAGGTGGTGGGCGCCGAGCCTAAACTTGGCAATGATGCCGCTAGATCTCTTGCCGCCGGCGAACTACTTGCAAACGATAATGAACCCGCGACTATCGCGGACGGAGCACGAACGCTGTCGCTCGGTAAGTTGAATTGGAAGATCATCAAGGACGGTGTCGAAACGATCATTGAGGTCCCCGACGAAGCGATCGCCGATGCCGTACGGATGTATTTTGACCTCGCGAATTTGAAGACCGAGCCGACCGGAGCGCTCTCGCTCGGGGCACTATTGGTCGATCGAGATAGATTTACCGGGAAGAAAGTCTGCGTCGTCGTCAGCGGTGGAAACGTTGACGCTTCGATCTACGCACGACTCATAGATGCAAACGAAGCGTGAGTCAATTGGACACCCGCTTTGAGGCTACCTTTCGGTAGATGCCCGAGAATGTGACGTTGGCCCCGCCGCAATTGCCGTTATCTGCAACGATAAGATAAGTCCCTATAGTGATGTCCAAGGTCACTTTGCAGTCGTATTCGCTGTCACCGTCCGAATATTTGAGAATTCCGTCGGTCGGTGACGCAGTGCCGTCGAGTTCACCAACGTGTACATTGTCTCCCAATCCTTTCCAGATCGCACTGCCTAAAACGTGCAGCCCGCCTTTGGCCTTATCCAGATTTATGGTGATCGAATTCCGAGCGTACCGCCATTCGCCAACCCAGACTCTTTCGCTCGCGTCGTGAAGCATGTTTGGAAAATCAATTTCCGATGCCTTAAGCCATCCAACCCGCACGGCGCCTTTCGCCGACGTGAACCATGCGCAGACCATACCGTTCCGTTCGCGATTAGTGATCACGGTATCGCCTGGCAACAGATAGCTTGAGGTCCGACAACCTACCCCGTCAGGACATTTCTCCGGGTCGTCCTTGTAAAAATAGGCTCGGCTTCCAGTCTTGCCCTTTACAAAACCCACGCCAAACTCATTAGTTTCCCGGGTAAAAAAGCCCTCGCGGCACCAGTTGTCCGGATTACCCGGCAATTGAGCGAACACTCCGGTCCCGAGCAACAAGATGCACAAAATTATCAAGAATAAACAATATTTCACAGGGTCACCTCGCCGCTAGATCAGTTTCTAAAAGTTGAACGATCCCAACGTACCTATATTGCGTCCGAAATTAGATCTTCCCAATTTCCTCAACAAATGTGACCCTGTTGATCTCGTGGAGCGTGGTAAATCCACCAAATACCTTTTTGACTGCGGACTCTCGCAGGCTCGACAATCCCTCTTTCTCAGCCTGTCGCCGGATCTCGGAACCTGGACGCCGCTCGATGATCATCTCCCGAATCGTGTCCGACATATCCAACAGCTCGTGTATAGCCGTACGGCCGCGGTAACCCGTATGATTGCAGGCATCGCACCCGACGCTGCGGAAAAACACCTGGCCGGCGGGAATATCAGCCGGGCGCATACCCGACTCGATCAGCTCATCCTCTGTCGGAGTGTATGATCGCTTGCAGGTCGGGCAAAGCATTCGAACCAACCTCTGAGCCAGGACGCAGTTAAGCGATGACACAAAGTTATAAGGTTCGACGCCCATATTCAGAAAGCGGCCGATAACGTCGATAACGTTGTTTGCGTGAACGGTCGTGAACACAAGGTGGCCCGTCAACGCCGACTGGATCGCGATCTGAGCAGTTTCTTCGTCTCGAATTTCGCCGACCATGATCTTGTCCGGGTCGTGACGAAGGATCGAGCGCAAACCGCGGGCAAATGTCAGGCCTTTCTTCTCGTTGACTGGGATCTGAACGATACCGTGAAGCTGGTATTCGACAGGATCCTCGATCGTGATGATCTTGTCCTCTTCATTGCGGATCTCATTAAGTCCTGCGTAAAGTGTGGTCGTCTTACCTGAGCCCGTGGGCCCGGTGACGAGTACCATCCCGTAAGGCTCTTTGATGTAAACGCGGTAACGGGCAAGATCCTCGGCGTCAAAGCCGACGACATCGAGGTTTAGATTCTTAAACTCCTCGTTGATCTGCTCCTTATCGAGAATACGGATAACAGCATCCTCACCAAAAACGGTCGGCATAATTGAGACGCGAAAATCTACCGTACGACCTTTATATCGAACCCGAAATCGGCCATCTTGCGGGATGCGCCGCTCAGCGATATCAAGCTCGGACATCACTTTGATACGCGAGATAAGCGTCTGGTGAAATGCAATATCGATCGGATCTACCTTGGCATAGAGAGCTCCGTCGATGCGGAACTTGACCTGGACATCGCGTTCCCTGGTTTCGATGTGAATATCCGATGACCGCGATTCCATCGCGTTATAGAGGATCGTATCGACCAGCTTGATGATCGGCGACATATCAGAGTCGTTAGCCAGCCGGTCGAGATCGAGCACCTCTTCCCCATTATCGGTCTCCTTGACCAGCGAGATCTTAAAGGTCGAGGCAGCCTCCTGAAGTACTCGCTGCGTCGAGTCACCCTTTCTCAAAACCACATCGATCGCACCCGCGGTAGCAACATAGGGTACGATACGGACATTCAAAACATTTTCCAGCTCTTCCAGGCGTTCCAGGTTTGTCGGGTCCGCCATGGCCGCGTGCAGGTCACGGCCATCCCGCTTAAGAGGAACGAATTGGTTACGAAGCATCAGGTCGACAGGTATTTTCGCGAGCTCTTCTGTATCGACCGGCGAAGGCTGCTCGGGCGGCAGCAGGTCGATAAAGGGCATTCGATAGCGCCTGGCAAGGTGTTTTGCTTCGGTGACCTCAGGCGGCTCCTTGTCAAGGAAATCCGCGACCTCGATCTTTGGAGCCGTAACAACAGCAGTATCAGTTTGCACTTGTTCGTTCATTATTAAGTTATTTTCGCCCGCCTACAGGGCCCGCCGAGATCATTTGTATGATCGGCAGATAGATCGCCAAAAGTATTGTCACTACGATTGCCGCCATGACGAGCAAGATCATAGGCTCAAGCAATGTGGTGAACTGTTCGAGACGGACCTCGGCCTCGGCATCATAGAAAGACGCCACTTCGTCAAGCATCTCACGCAAGCTGCCGGATCTTTCGCCGATGCCGATCATGTCCAGACCCAACGGCGGAACCCAATTTGCGAGTTCAAGGGCCTCCGTGAAGCTTCGCCCCTCGCGGATCATCGGCAAAACGTTCTGGCTCCTGCGACGAAGCTCGAGATTGTTGATCGACTGCCACGAGATCTCCCACGAATCAGGTACAGTTATACCGCCCGACAATAGCGTTGACATCGATCGCGACAATTGGGCCGTCGCCATATTCCTTATCAACTGGCCGGCGATCGGGATCTTTAGCAGCGCCTTGTGTAGAAGGAGTTTGCCGCTCGCTGTCCGAAGCCAAACAAAGAGGACTAAGCCCACGATCAGGACTAGCGGCGCCAGCCAGAATATGTTGTTTATGATCGCATTTGAGAACCAGAGAACCGCGAGCGTGACCGTAGGAAGCGTTCGATTTGCGGCTAGACTCTTGAACAGATCTGACATGCGGGGAACGATATAGAGCGTCAGAAACGCCACCATCATCGTCGCCGCCGCGAGCAGAAATGCGGGATATGCGAGCGCTCCGCGTAGCTTTCGTGAAACGCCCACGCTTCGGCGCAGATACGTTACGAATCGGGAAAGAACGTCGTCAAGAGCACCGCTCTTTTCGCCGGCGAGTATAGAAGCGGTGTAGATCTTTGGAAAGATACCTTGCGATTCAAACGCTTCGGACAGTGGAACGCCGTTCTTGATCTTTTCCTCGACGTCAGTTAGAACTGCCCGCAGGTTTGCCGAACCTGAACGCGTCCTCAGGAGTTCGATCGCCTGCAGGACGGGAATACCGGCCCTCAATAGCGCCGACAGCTGCTGGTTGAAGAGGAGAAAGTCGGCCTGTTTGACCTTTCCCTTCTTGGCTCCTCCCATCGAGAGAACAGCAGAGAGTCCTGCCTCAGGGTCGGAAACCGCAAAAACACGAAATCCTTCGCTCTCAAGCCGGGTGCGAGCTTCGGCCGCGCCCGACGCCTCGACTATGCGCGTGACTATCTCGCCCGACGGCGTCCCCAAACGGCAAACAAATTCAGTCATACCAAAAGCAGCGGAACTAAGACCCACCTCCGCACAGCGGATAAGCGTGATTCGCCTGGATTATACCACGCCGGGCCCGGCACAATGTTCCGTCAAAATGATACTCAAAATTTCTCGCAGGTGAAACAACTTCGACGCCTTTTGGTACATCAAAATGCTATCTTGCGGCAGTTGTCTGTATTCTTTAGAATTTACGCATCCGATCAGAAGTTAGAGGCCATTCGTTTACTATGAGACGCACTTCTCTTCCTTGGCTCACCCGGACAGCCCTCTCGATCTCTGTCTGCCTTGCCGCCTCGGTGGCTGTCATTGGCCAGCAGGCGTCGCCAACACCTCCGGACGATCCCGATGAACGAATTCGGGTCAAAACCGATCTTGTAACGTTGACCGCGACCGTCACCGATCCGTATGGCCGTTATGTTTCGGGCCTGACAAAGAATGCGTTCACCATAATAGACAACAATCAGGAACAAGAGATCACGTTCTTTAACGATACAGACGCTCCGATATCGGTCGGTATCATCTTCGACGTTTCCGGTTCGATGAGCGGGGAAAAGATAGGCAAGGCACGTCGGGCTCTGGAGAGGTTCATCGGCACGAGCCATCCGTCGGACGAGTATTTCCTGATCGCTTTTAACAGCCGGGCCCAGCTATTGATGGACCGGACGCGCGATGGTGAGGCTCTGCTTCGCAAGCTGACACTTGTTAAACCTAAGGACAACACGGCTCTTTATGATGCCGTATATCTTGGCGTCGAGCGTGTAACGCGAGGGACGCACCCAAAGCGGGCAATGCTCGTCATCAGCGATGGTCAGGATAATTCGTCAAGGTACAACTTTGGCGAGGTTCGCCGTTTGATAAAGGAATCCGACGTTGTCACTTATGCTGTCGGCATCATGGACCGTGGAGACGCCGGTAGCGCCCTCGGAATGCAGGGTCAGGCGTTTCTCGATGAACTCGCTTCGGTGACCGGCGGTAAGTCGTTCTATCCGAGCACAGATATCGAGATGGACGAGATCTTTGAACGTATCGCATTAGAATTGCGCAACCAGTACTCGATCGGCTATATTCCAAAAGACTTCCAACCGGACGGAAAATGGCGTAAAGTGAAAGTTAAGATAAAACCCCCAAGGGGTTTGCCGCGTCTAACTGTGCGTTCGCGCGAAGGCTATTACGCTACGCCGAACACGAATTTTCGTTAATCCGTGTTGAAAATGAAAAGACCAGTTCTCGTTCTATCCTTAGCCGCTCTGTTGAGCGGCTACGCTATTTCCCGCTCTGAGAGTATAGGTGCGACGGTGGTGGAGGCGACTCCGACCCCGACTAAGGCCCCGTCTGCGTCGCCCACACCGACGCCGTCAGCGGCCCCAACGATCAAACCTACTCCAAATCCGGAAGACGAGATCATCAAGATCGACACGGAACTCGTCAATCTGAACGTTCGCGTGATCGATCGCAATAGTCGTCCGGTCAACAACCTCCAGGAGAAGGACTTTAAGGTTCTTGAAGACGGAGTTGTTCAGCAGATCGACTTTTTTGATAAATCAGAGGTTCCGACCAACTATGCGTTGGTCATCGACAATTCCGGCTCGCTTCGGCAGCAGTTAGATAAGGTGGTCGAGGCAGGCAAGATCCTGGTAAACACCAACAAACCCGCTGATGAGACTATGGTGATAAGGTTTGTCGGCCGCGACAAGATCGAGATCGAACAGCCTTTTACGTCGAACAAGACCGACCTCATCGACGCCCTGGACAATCTATACATTGAGGGTGGGCAGACGGCGATAATTGACGCGGTCTATTTGGCGGTCGAGAACGTAGACGACCACGGCAGACAGGAGAAGGACGCGGATAAGAGAAGACGGGCGTTGATCTTGGTCTCCGATGGCGAAGACCGAAATAGTTACTATAACGAGAAGCAGCTATTCGAACTTCTGCGAGAGTCTGAGGTCCAGATCTACGTGGTTGGTTTTGTTGACGATCTCAGTAAGGAGGGCGGCTTTATCAGCAAGAGCCCGCAGGCTAAGGCAAAGGCATTTCTCGAGAGGATCGCGACCGAAACAGGCGGAAAAGCATATTTTCCTAAGAGCCCGGCAGAACTTCCGGATCTTGCACGCGACATCTCGAATGAGCTTAGGACTCAGTATTCTATTGGCTATATTCCGTCAAATGATAGACGGGACGGCACTTACCGAAGTATAAAGGTCCAGGTTGCGGATGGCCCGAACGCCCAAAAGCGAATTGCAATCACCCGAGCGGGCCGGACCGCAGAAGGCGGATCGGGAAACGCAGTCAAGCCTACGCCAACACCGCCGAAACCATGAGCCGATAAGTATGGATGGGCGTTTCGTTGCTGTGAACGACGCCCGTCAACTCCCTCAACCGCCTGAACATTTCTGAATTATTCTCTTTATCGCATCCACCGTCTTCGACGCCGATTTGGCAGACGTTACGATAGGAAGGAGACTCGCCGGTTCGGTCCTTTTATGGACTCGTTGTAGAACCTGTGACGACCCTTATCGAAGCTTCGCAACCAGACTGATCAACGTCATAAACGTTTCTCGTGTTCTCAATAAGGGCTTTCTTCAGATCGGCCTGAGCATCTTTTAGGTCTCTCGTATCGGACTGGGCGACCCCCGCGCCTGAGGAAATGCAGACCAGAATTACAACTCCGGCGATTAACCTCATACGTGCGAGCTAAGCCTCAGGGACTGAGCCGGAGATCTTTTTTCTGGTCGTTTCCCCGGTCCTAAGTACGGGAATACCGTCATCTACCTCGCCGTGCGGCCTAGGAATGACATGCGTCGCGGTCACCGTGCCCACTCGACGGGCAGCGGCGGCCCCGGCGTCGACAGCCGCCTTTACTGCACCAACTTCGCCTCTGACGATCGCGGTTACAAGGCCTGCATCGATCTTCTCGTATCCGACCAGGGTCACATTCGCAGCTTTGACCATTGCGTCAGCCGCCTCGATCATAGCCACGAGGCCAAAACATTCAACCATTCCAAGTGCTTGCATAGTCCTAACCTATCGTCGGGTGACGCTACTTCCAATATACAGTAAGCAACACGATCATGCCCGCGAAAAAAACGATAACGGTCGTGATGGCGATCAACAGCAGATTCCGGCCGCCCTCATCGGGTTCCCAGGTATATTGGGCTGACTTTCGCTGACGGACACGGGCCTTTCGCCTTTCCTCGGCGGCCTTTGCCAGCCGATGGTCCTCTTCCGGATCGATCCTGAACTTCTCTGCCAGATCATCAAGGGCGGCTCTGGTCTCTGCGTCAACCTCGGCTGTTTCCGGTTTGCCATTTGAAGGCTCGGATATTTCTTCGACAGGCTCTTCCGAGGAGACTCTTGCACCGCAGTTATAACAGAACGATGTATTCTCGCGAACATCGACGCCGCACTTGCCGCAGGTTTCCTTTTCGATCATCGCTTCTGGCATCTATTATGGCGTCGCAAATACATCCTTTTCTTCGCCCAGGTCACGGGCCGAAGGCGTAAGGATCGTCTTTTTCGAAATATATATCTTTTCGCCCTTGTCGATCGCACGGCGAACGTCGTCCTCGCTAACGAAGTCCGCCGTTGCAACAGGTAGCGGCTTTTGGACCGCGTTCTCGGGTGTGATCTCGTGTACCACAGCCTTTTTCTCTTGAACCGGTGCCGGAGCGGGCGACTGAGCCGGCGGCATTTCAGCGAGTTTCTTGCTAAGAAAGCTGTCAACGATCGCCGCAATACTGGCACGATCGGGCTTTGGACGCGCTGCCTTTTCGACGACCGGAGCCTTAGCCTTCGCTACGGATCGCTTGCCCGAAACCGGCTTTGTCTCAAATGCGACCCTCTTAATGTCCATCAGGTGAATGGGAGAGATGTTGTCAGAGGTCACATTGCCGCCCCATGACCCGCATCCGAGCGTCATCGAGGGTGCAAGGTCAGTCGAAAATCCGATCGCTCCGTGCGTAGTTGGCGAATTAATGATCACGCGGGCTGCAGGCATTTGTTCACCGTACCTTATTGCCGCGGCCCGATCCTTTGTGTGCATTCCGGCTGTATGCCCCATACCGCCAAATTGCAGGATCTCCTGACAGCGGTTTGCCCCTTGCTCCACGCCGTCCACGACGAAGAACGCGAGAGTCGGCGAAAGCTTTTCGACCGACCATGGGAAGTCGCGCCCGACCCCGCCACAATCTGCCAATAGACAGCGAGTTCCATCAGGGATAGAAATTCCCGCCAAGTTCGCTATGAAAGCCGCCGATTTCCCGACGATCGCCGCATTCAGGGTTCGCTGCGGGGTCAAGAGCACTTTGGCGACTGCGTCTGCCTCAGACGGATTCAGAAAATGGCCGCCCTGCAGTTTGAACTGCTCCCTGACCTGAGCTTCGACCGGGGCGTCACAAACAACGGCCTGCTCCGAAGCACAGATCGTACCGTTATCAAAGCAGGTCCCCGTAAGAATATCGCCGACAGCCTTATCGACGTCAGCAGTCCGCTCGAGAAAAACAGGAACATTACCGGGGCCGACGCCGAAGGCAGGTTTGCCTGACGAATACGCCGCTCTCACAAGGCCTGTGCCCCCGGTCGCAAGTATCACCGCAGTCTTGCGATGCTTCATCAAAGCTTCTGTGCCCTCGATGGTGGAGTCGGTAAGGCAGATGATCGCATCCTGCGGAAGGCCAAGTTTTATTGCCTCTTCGCGCATGATCTTAGCCGTTTCCGCGATACACCTTGCCGCCGAAGGATGGGGCGAAAGCACAATTGTGTTGCGAGATTTGATCGCGATTATGATCTTGAATATCGCAGTCGAGGTCGGATTTGTCGAAGGAATAATAGCAGCAACGACGCCGCGGGGACTTGCGATCTCGACAATGCTCTCAGTCTCACGAACGACACCGACGGTTCGGAGTCCGCGGAAATGGTTCCAGACGTCCTCAGCCGCAAACCTGTTCTTTTCGCGTTTGTCCTCAGCCTTGCCAAAGCCGGTCTCTTCGTTAGCAAGCTTGCCGAGGCGCTCGGCATTGGCAAGTGCCACTCGCGACATGGCCTCGCAGATCTCGTCGATCTTGGCTTGCCCGAGCTTTGAAACAGACTGAAAGGCAAACGACGCGGCCTCTACCGCGTCGCGTGCATGCTGTTGAGCGATCAGGTCTTTGTCACCCATTCTCTAACCTGGCAGGTAATTGATCCAAGGAATACTAAAGCCGATCAGGAGCGGCTCTTGGTCTTGCTCCCGGCCGAGCCCGTCTCTGTCGAGCCTGTACTGCCCGCACCAAGCTGCTTGCCGCCACCGCCCTGGAGGGCCTTCTCATCGGGGCTGTAGCCGACTGCACCGCCTTTTGGCAATACACGTTCAACTTCGCCATGGGGACGCGGGATAACGTGAACGCTGATCAGCTCGCCCACTCGACGAGCGGCGGCAGCTCCGGCATCCGTAGCAGCCTTGACCGCCCCGACATCGCCTCGGACAAAGATCGTGACGTATCCGGCGCCGATATATTCCTTGCCGATAAGTCTAACGTTTGCCGCTTTTACCATCGCATCGGCTGCCTCGACAGCACCTACGAAACCCTTGGTCTCGACCATGCCCAACGCTTCTAAGCTCATTTAGAGTTCCTCACTAATTGAAATGCTCTTTCGATATTAAACCAAACCCTCTTTATTGCCAAAACGTTAAGCCCGCAAATGGCTTAAATCCAAGTAAATCAGGGGTAAATCAATTGACATTCTGACAATAGGAACGCTATATTTCAAGTCAAAGACAAGCGCAAAACTTGTTCAAACGCGAATCGGCCTGACAACTCTACAGAATGTCACTAACTTTAGGTGAAAAACTACGGCAAGCCCGTGAGGAGCGGGGCTTTACCTTGGGTGAGGTCGCCGATCAAACGCGTATCTCGGCTCTGTACCTCGAGTCGATCGAACACGACGACTACAGCAAGCTTCCGGGCGGCATCTTTAATAAGGGATTTGTCAAATCGTACGCCAAGTTCGTCGGCGTGAACGAACAAGAGGCTCTTGCCGACTATACCTCGCTTATGTCGCGGTCCAACGTGCCGGACACGCCCGAGCTCAAACTTTATAAGCCCGAGGTCCTAACCGACGACCGTTCGAGCAATTCGATGGTGCCGACCGTCATTACTGCCGTCGTGATCCTCGGAATAATGACGGCGGGCATCTTGTTCCTGGTCAATTACATGCGGCAGCCGAGCGAGCCGCCGCCGGTAGTGAGCACGCCGAAGGCAAATTCGAATTCGGGCGAGGCTCCCGGAGCCACCCCGGCTACGTCGGCCGACACACCAGATATGGCGACCCTAAAGGTCGAATTCAAGGCGACGACCGAGCCCGTTTCGCTCTCTGCCAACTCAGACGGCAAGTTGAGCAGCAATGTCATCACGCCCGGCTCGACCGCTACTTTCGAACCGCGTGAAAGCCTCAAGTTGAGTTATTCCCGCTCGCTGGCAAAACTTGTGCAGCTATTTATCAACGGTAAGCAGATCGCACTTCCTTCCGAACCGCTCACGCCCAAGCGGAATGTCATCGACTTTGAGATCAACAAGGGTAATCTTGCACAGATCTGGGCGAGCGGTGCGATCTCGAACGAGGTCCCGCCAGTCGCAACTGAAAATACAAATACTGCGGCAGAATCTACTCCGGCATCCACGCCAGTGCCCGGAAATGTGGCGGCCTCTACGCCGGCACCTTCCACGCCGAGGCCGATTGCGGCCAACACGGCGGCCAACAAACCGGCCACTAACGCAAATTCGGCCCCGAAGCCTACTCCGGCCGCCAAACCGGCATCTACACCGGCCCCGGCGACGCCAAAGCCGGCTGCAAATAACGAGTAGCAGGTAAAATGTTTTATCACATGGGTGTCCGTGGTTAGCCTGCGGGCACTTTTTGTTTATAATTAGATATGGAGATCACCGAAATACAAGAAGGCCTCACATTTGACGACGTCTTGCTCGTCCCGGCCTACTCTGAGATTCTGCCGGCCGAGGCCGATACCCGCACCCGTTTTTCCCGGAACATCGATCTGAACATTCCGCTTTGCTCGTCGGCGATGGACACCGTCACAGAGGCTTCGCTGGCGATCGCCTTGGCTCAACAGGGTGGCATCGGCGTGATACACAAGAATTTCTCGATCGAGGGCCAGGCCGAAGAGGTCGATAAGGTCAAACGTTCTGAGTCCGGAATGATCGTCGATCCCGTAACGATCGAGCAGGACAAGCTCGTCTCAGACGCCTTGGCGATCATGGCCCGCTTCAAGATCAGCGGCGTTCCGGTGACTGACACAAACGGCCTGCTCGTCGGCATTATTACTAATCGTGACCTTCGATTCGAGACACGAACCGATATTCCGGTCTCCGAGATAATGACCCCGCAGCCGCTCGTCACCGTGCCGGTCGGCACGACGCTGGACGAGGCGAAGGTCAAGCTTCAAAAGCATCGCATCGAAAAGCTGCTCGTCGTCGACGAGAACGGCCATCTCAAGGGCCTTATCACAGTAAAGGACATTCAAAAGGCGATCAACTTCCCTCTCGCCGCCAAGGATGAGCTTGGAAGGCTGCGCTGCGCCGCGGCGATCGGGGCGACGGGTGATTTTCTCGAACGCGCGTCGGCTCTCGTTGAGGCACGCGTTGACGCGATCGTTGTTGATACCGCACACGGGCACAGTTCGCGTGTGCTCAATGCTGTGAGATCGGTCAAATCTAAGTTCCCCGAGATCGAGGTCATCGCGGGAAACGTTGCGACGGGCGACGCCACTAAGGCACTCATTTCGGCCGGCGTTGACGCGGTAAAGATCGGCATCGGCCCGGGCTCGATCTGCACGACGCGTGTCGTGACCGGCGCGGGCGTGCCGCAGGTGAGTGCGATCGTTGAGTGCGTAAACGCGGCAAACGACACGGGCGTGCCCATTATTGCTGACGGAGGCGTAAAATTCTCGGGCGATGTCGCCAAGGCGATCGCCGCCGGTGCTGACAGCGTGATGATCGGCTCGCTCTTTGCGGGCACGGAGGAGGCTCCGGGCGAAGTCATCCTGTTTCAGGGCCGCAACTTCAAATCCTACCGCGGGATGGGCTCGATCGGTGCGATGAAAAAAGGCTCGAGCGACCGCTATGCTCAGGAAGCCACTACGGCCGATGCAAAATACATCCCCGAAGGTATCGAGGGCCGTGTCGCGTACAAAGGAACCGTCGCCGAGATGGTCACGCAGCTTGTCGGCGGGCTTCGCTCGGGCATGGGCTACACCGGCTGCCGATCGATCAAGGAGCTTCAGACGAACGCGAAATTCGTCCGCATCACGTCTGCTGGCCTTCGCGAATCACACGTCCACGACGTGATCATTACGAAAGAAGCGCCGAATTACCGCCTCGAGTCGTAAATTCGCAACCCTCGGCTACCCATCGCGTTGCCGATCGCAAATTTCCCGGGAATAGGTGTTCTGGTCACCGGAAATGTGTATTTGTGTCACCGAAAAAGTGGGTCTGTGTCACCGGAAATGTGTACTTGGGTCACTGACTTTTTGTCGTTCGTTCCGGGCAAAAACGGCGTGAACTCGGTCCGAAGTATCGCCCAAAACGCCAAAATCCACCGGCGCACCGTGTGAGCCCCAAATCCCCTACCGCGCGGCTCAAATCGCTATTCGCAGCGAACTGTCATAGCTCCCATAAAGCCACTATGAAACCCAGCATAGTTATTTCCGGACAGAGGTCTGGCTCGTCGTCCGCCGCCGTCACCGTAACGGTCACCACTATCGCCATCGCCTCGTCTGAAAGGCTCCGGTAAAACGAAGGTCCGGTCCAGTCTTCAATTTTCGATTTTTGTCAGCGTTAAATTGAAACCGCCTTATTATCGGCAGCCCCCAAACCGATATCTTAGTCTTAGGTTGATTGACTTCGGGCTACCGATCAACCACTTGCACCAACATCAACAACAAAAGGCCGGGGATTTCCCGGCCTCTCGGTTTTTGAAGATAGTCGCGGCGTCGGCGGTTACGGCTTACCGAGCGGGCGGCCCTTGTGGTAATCGGGGTACGGCGGACGCTTGTATTCCTTCGGCGGATTCTTTTGGATCTCGGCGAGGAGCCATTCGACCGAGCGCTCTAGCTGAGGGTCGCGGCCCTGACGCCATGCCGCCGGGTCGAATTCGACCTCGATGTCAGGTGCGACGCCAGCATTCTCGACCTCCCATTCCCCGTTGAGGCCATACACGGCTCCATTCGGGGCCGTTACGGAACCGCCATCCATCAGTGTCGGTATCCTTGCCGAGGCGATCAGGCCGCCCCAGGTGCGTTTGCCGATAAGGGCACCGGTCTTTGCTTTCTTAAAGAACCATGGCATCGCGTCGCCGCCCGAACCGGCAAGCTCATTGATGAGCATCGCCTTTGGGCCGTAGATGCTGCCGGCCGGGACGTTCCAGTCTTTACCGTCGCGAAAGGCGAGCTTAGCCATCTGCTGACGGTTGAGGTACTCGACCACGTAATCGGCAAGCAGCCCGCCGCTGTTAAAGCGTTCGTCTATCACCGCTCCCTGCTTGTTGGTCTGTGCAAAGAAATACCGATTAAAGCTGGCGGCACCGCCCCCGCCCGTATTTGGGATGTAAACATAGCCGAGTTTGCCCCCGCTGAGCCGATCGACAGTGCGGCGGTTGTCCTCGATCCATGCAAGGTTTCTTAGGCCGCTCTCGTTGGGGACAGGCACGACGGTCACTTCGCGTGAGCCGCTGCCGTCGGCGTTTGGCCCGACCTTGATCGTGACCTGCTTGCCCGCCGTGCTCTCAAAGAACTGGTACACGTTGTCGGTGGCCTTCACTTCCTTGCCATTGACCGCGAGCAGATAGTCGCCGGCCTTGACCTTTACGCCCGGGGCGGTCAGCGGAGCACGAAGCCCCGGATTCCAGTTTTCTCCGTTATAGACGCGGGCAAAGCGATAGCGGCCGTTCTCGATCTTGTAGTCGGCACCGAGCAGGCCGCCGGGGACCGCGTTTGGCCGCGGCTGGTCGCCGCCGTTGATAAACATATGGCCGACGGAGATCTGATTGAGCATCTCGCGGAAAAGGTAATTGAGATCGTCGCGATGCTGGACGACGGCGAGATACGGCTCGTAGAGTTTTTTGGCCTTGGCTATGTCAAGCCCGTGCGTGCCCGGATCATAAAAGAAGTCGCGTTCGCCGCGCCAGATCTCGTCAAACATCTGCTTCCATTCGGCTCGCGGATCTACATAGACCTCCATGTCGGAGGTCTTGACGATGCCTTCGCCCGGACGCGCAGGCACGGTCGTCGAGACGAGATTCCACGACGGACCCTGCTGAAATAGCATCTTTTCACCATTTTCAGACACCATAAAGTTGCCGACGCCAGCCCTTACCTCGTCGAGCTTTCGCTTGTCGATGTCGTACTTGTGGATCGTCAGGCCGGTGGCGTTCGATGCCTGCGGTATCTCGGAGATATAGATCGTGCCCGCCTTTCCTGCCATGAGCGCGTTGTAGTTGCGGTTAGGTATCGCCGGGATCGCGATCACTCGCTGGTCGATGCCGTCGAGATCTACGCGCGTCGATTCGGGCTCCTTCTTGGCAGGCGGAGCAACAGGTGCGTCGGGCTTTTTCTCGGGAGCGACCTTTTCTTCGTCACTCTCGGGGGCAATCGGCGACGGAGCGTCGCTGCGCAGAACTATCGCATACACGCTGCGTGTCGACTGGCGATCGACACCCGTGAGGTCTGCAAAACTGATCGTTTGCGCGAGGTTGGTACTCGCGGTAAAGAAAACGTATTTGCCGCTTCGGTCAAAAACGATGTAGCGCGCGTCGCCGAGGCCGTCGGTCACCTGGTCGGCCTGGCCTTTGTCGAGCGAATACAGAAACACCGAGCGAAGCCGGTTATCGAGCTGCCGCACGTACGCGAGCCATTTGCTGTCAGGCGACCACGACGGTGCCAGCACATCGTCGAGCGTGCCGTAGGGGTTGGTATCGACCTTGGTATTCGTGCCCTTTTCGATGTCGATATACCAGAGGTTCATGTGGTTGTCGTTGTACGCCAGCTTTTTGCTGTCGGGCGACCAGACCGGATTTGAATAGAAGGCAGGCGAATTGCCGAGTGCCATCTTTTTGACCTCGCCGACGCCGGTCTGCTCGCGCAAATGCAGCATGTACTCGCCCGATTCGTCCGAGAAATACGCTATCCAACGTCCGTCGGGCGACCACGCCGGGTCGCGCTCCATCACGCCGGGCGAATTCGTGAGGTTTCGTGCATCGCCCTTATCGGCCGGGACCGAAATGATCTCGCCGCGGGCCTCAAATACAGCCCGCATACCGGTCGGCGACACTGCGGCGTTCGCGATGCGGCCGCCGACCCTTTCGTAACGCGGGCGCACCCCCGGAAAGTCACCCGTCACACGAATATCGACCTTTTTAGGCGACTTGGAGCCCGCATCGAGTGTGAAGATCGAGCCAAACTGCTCGTAAACGATGGTGCCGGCGCCTGCCGACGCGTACTTGATATCGAGCCCTTTATTGTCGATCACCTGCTCGACCTTCTTAGATCTCGGATCGTAAGAGAAGAGTGAAACGACCGAGCCGACGCGATCGGAGAGGAAATAGACCTTGTCGCCGATCCACATTGGGCATTTGTCGTTGGAATTGACTCGAGGCACCTTTTCTATCGACGAATCAGCGAGTTTGGCGATCCAGATAGGCTGCGTCTGGCCACCCTTGTAGTACTTCCAGTCGCTCTGCCACTGAGTGAGCGGTTCGTATGCGATCGACGTACCGTCGGGCGAGAGCCAGCCTCGGTTTGCCATTGGCAAGGGCACCTCGGCGGGCAATCCTCCGCCGTCGACACCGATCGTGTAAAGCCGCGTGAAATTCGAACTGCTGCTGCGGTTCGACGCGAACATCACGCTGCGGCCGTCCGGCGTCCAACCCGAAACGAGGTCCGCAGCCGGGTGATATGTCAGCCGCCGCGGCACGCCGCCCGTCGCAGGTATCACGAATACGTCAACATTTCCGTCGTAATCGCCGGTAAACGCGATCCAATTCCCGTCGGGCGAGTAGTACGGATTCGTCTCGACACCGATACCGGTAGTCAATCGCTTCGCGTCGCCGCCGCTTCGGGAGACCGACCACAGGTCGCCTGCGTACGAAAATGCGATCTCAGACTTGCTGATCGTCGGCTGGCGAAACAGGCTAACCTGTGAAACCCCCGAAACTGCGGCTGCCAGGATCGCAGCAAAGACAAAAATGGACACACGTATTCGCTTATTCATTGTCGAAACCTCTAATGGAATGTCGGACTTGAGATGTTACGTAATATAAAGGTTTATTGTTCCAACCGCAATCGGCAGCAAGGTAGGAAGGTGGTGAAGATCGGATTCGCGGCTATTGAAGCTGTTCGGCGGCCGCCTCCCATTCTTCGTAGAGTGCCTTGATGCGGGCCTCGGCCGCGGAGTGCTTTTCGGTCACCTCGGCAAGGCGGGCGTAGTCAGAGGCAACCTTCGGGTCGGACATTTTACGGGTAAACTCGGCCGCCTCGGATTCGAGTTTTGGGATCTCGGACTCGATCTCCTTTATGCGCTTTTCGAGCTGGTTTATCTGGTTCTTTGAGAGGTTTGAGGATCGTGCCTGCTTAAAGTCGGAGCCATTTGACCCCGCCGCCGCGACCGCAGAATCCGGCACGGGAGCCGTCCCATTTGCGGAACGCGATGTGGAACCGCCCGCTGTCGCTTCTGCGTCTACCTTGGCGCGCCAGTCGTGGAACTCAGTGTAGTTGCCGTTGAAATCGAGCACGCGGCCATCCGGCTCGAACGAGAGCATCTGCGTCGCGATCCTGTCGAGGAAAAAGCGATCGTGGCTCACGGTCACGATCGTGCCGGGATACTCGTCAAGTGCGGACTCAAGCGCCTCGCGGGCCGGTATGTCGAGATGATTGGTCGGCTCGTCGAGCACGAGAACGTTCTTTTGCGAGTGAATGAGTTTAGCAAGGGCGAGCCTTCCTTTTTCGCCGCCCGATAGGTCGCGCACCTTCTTAAAGATGTCGTCGCCAAAGAAAAGAAATCTTGCCAGGAACGATCGGATCTCGACATTCTCAACGTTGGGAGCGACTCGCCGCATCTCAGCGTGTACCTCGTTGCCCTCGTACAGGTCGTCGAGCGACTGCGAGTAATAGCCGATATTCGTCTTTGTGCCCCAAACGACGCGGCCCGACAGCTCGCGGATCTCACCGAGCAGGGTCTTGAGGAGCGTCGTCTTACCGGTACCGTTGCCGCCGATCACGCCCAGGACCCCGCCGCGATGCAGCGATATGCTGATATGCGACGCAAGGACCTTGCTGCCGTAGCCGATCGAGAGGTCCTCGGTCGTGAGAACGTTGTTGCCCGCTCGCTCGACCTTTTTCAGGTTGAAATTACCGCCGTGTTTCTCGCTCTGGACGGCATCGAGGCGTTCGAGCCGTTCGAGCATGTTGCGCCGGGATTTTGCCTGCTTGGTCTTTTGACCCTCTAGATTGCGCCGGATGAACTCCTCGGTCTTGGCGATCATCGACTGCTGATTCTCGTACTCACGCTGCTGCTGCTCACGGCGAAGCTCGCGTTCGACCAGGAACTTTGAGTAATTGCCCTTGTAGCTCACCGCCTTGCCATTCTCGATCTCGATTATTCGTTCCGTCGTGCGATCAAGGAAGTAGCGATCGTGGCTGATGATCACGTAGGCGCGATCGTATGTCTGCAGGTGTTCCTCGAGCCACTCGACGGCGTTGACGTCGAGATGATTGGTCGGCTCGTCGAGCAACAGAACATCGGCGTTCGAAAGCAGCAGCCTCGCCATGCCAAGCCGGTTCCGCTGGCCGCCCGAGAGTGTCTGAGTTTCCATCGACCACTGATCGCGAGAAAACCCGACGCCGAGAAGAACCGATTCTGCCTTTGCTGCATAAGAAAATCCGTCAGCCTGTTCAAAAGCGATCTGCAGGTCAGCGTACTTCTCGAGGACAGCGTCGGAATGGTCGGTCTCCATCACCTTTTCGAGGCGCCGCATCTCGGCCTCAATATCGTGAATGTGCTTAAAAGCCGACAATGCAGCCGTGTGGACCGTCTCGCCCGCGTCGAGCTCAACGTGCTGTTCGAGCAAGCCGAGTTTGAGGCCGTTCATTGAGACGATGTCGCCCGAGTCAGGCGACTCGACGCCGGTCAGCAGCTTGAAAAGCGTCGTCTTGCCCGCGCCATTGCGGCCGACGAGCCCGATCTTCTCGCCCGGATTGACCTGAAACGAGACGCCTCGAAGTATCTCATTACCGCCGTACGATTTGGTGATGTCCGAAAAACGAAAAAGCACGTTATGTAGGTGAAAATGTAGAAAAGTGAAAAAGTGAAAGAGGAAGAAGGGGAACCGTAACGGCCCGCCTTTTTCACCTTTTCACCTTTTCACTTTTTGTCTGTTCGCTATTTATTCGCCGGAGCGTTGGCCGGCTTCTTGTCGTCGGCTTTAGCCGCAGGCTTAGCATTGGCATTTGCGGCCGGCTTAGCGTTGGCGTTAGCAGCTGCATTTGCGTTGGCGTTAGCAGCAGGCGCCGAATTTGCGTTCGAATTGGCCGCCGTGTTTGCCGCCGGGGCTGCGCCCGCAGGCCGTGCCCCGCTCAGCTCATTCGGATTGTCGACAACCTTCTTAGCAAGATAGTTCTCGATCTTTGCCTCAGCCATCGCGATCGCCTGATATGAAGCCGCGAGAAGCTGTTTGCGATTGTCCACGAGCAGCTGATTGATCTGCGGGCGGACATCCGGGCTCTCAAGCGTTAGGTTCTCATCCTTCTCAATACGCTCCTGGAGCTTGAAGATGTACGCCTTGCCGTTGAGCGGGATCGCGTTAGTTATGCGACCCACCTCGAACTGCGGATTCATAAAAGCCGAGCCGATCTGCTCACCAAAATTCTGCTTAAGGTCCTGCTCGCTAATGTAACCGAGGTCGCCGCCCTGCAGTTTGCTGCCGTCCTCGCTGTATTCACGTGCGAGTGCAGCAAAATCGCTTGCCGGCTGAGACACCTTTGTCAGGATCTCCTTGACCTTTTGCTCAGCCTCAGCTGCATTCTTGGTCGTGTCTCCCTGGCCGCTGTCCGAAGGATCGATGACGATCGCCGCCAGTCTGACTCCACGCTTCTTGACGAACATCTCGGGATTTCCCTTGAAAAATGCCTCGATCTCACTGTCCTTCGGCGTTTCGATACGGCCGGTGATCTTGTCGACCAACTTCTGGATCGCAAGTCCCTTCTTGATCGTTTCGCGAAGCGTCTTTTCGTCGAGGCCCGCCTGCTTCATCTGCTTGTCAAATTCCTCAGCTGACAAGCGGCTGTCAACCTTACGCTTATTCACCTCGACGGTGACCTCGTCGTCGGTCGGGACCATGTTCTCCTTCTCAGCCTTCTGATACATCACTTCCTGCTCGATCAGGCCCTGCAGGACCTGGAGCCGGGCACCGGCGAGCTCGAGCGGCGAGAGCTTGCTCTCCTGGCCCTGTGCCTGCTGCTTGACGGCACGGTCGACCTCTTCCATCGTAATGACCTTGCCATTGATCTTGGCAGCCGTCTCATTAGGATCGACCCCGCCGGCAGAATTGCCCGACGGAGCGCCGCTGCATGCGGCGAAAAATGCTGTCGCCAAAGCGAGTATCAGAACCGTTACGGTCCCACGTTTATTGATTTGCACGATTGCTTCTGCTCCTTTCAACTTGTCCATTCTAAATAAACCAACTTGACGAATGTCAAAATCTTTTGTTATAAGTATCGTTTTGAGTTTTTACAAAACTCTTTATTACTTCGGTCCCGTATTGGGAGGCAATATTATGGCACAACGCTGCGACGTATGCGGGAAAGGCCCGCAGTTTGGTAACAACGTATCTCACGCTAACAATAAAACGCGACGCCGTTTTAACCCGAACCTGCAGCCCGTCAGGGTTCAGCTTCCTGCCGGCGGCAACGCCCGTATGAAGGTGTGCACCCGCTGCATCAAGTCGGGAAAGATTGTCAAAGCTGCTTAAGTCTATTTGAGATACAGCACTAAGGTTTGGTTGCCAAACGCTCAATATATTGGGCGTTTGGTTTTTTGTTGTCCAAAATTCAGGCGAGTGCAATACACTCGATCTCGACCTTTGCATCACGCGGCAAACGCGCCGCCTGTACCGTCGCACGAGCCGGTTTGTTATCACTGAAATACCGGCCGTACACCTCATTCATCTCGGCAAAATCATTCATATCGGCAAGGAATACCGTGGTCTTGACGACATTTTCTATGCCGGTTCCCGCTGCCTTGAGCACCTCGCAGAGGTTCTTAAGCACCTGCTCGGTCTGCTCGCCGACAACGTCGGAGACGAACTCGCCAGTCGCCGGGTCGATAGGGATCTGGCCGGAGCAAAATACCATTCCACCAGCCTTGATCGCCTGCGAATAAGGGCCGATCGCCCCCGGTGCGTTTGTCGTTGTAACCGTCTCTTTCATTGAAAAACTTCCCTTGCCTATTCCTCAAGCAAAAGGCGAATTCTAGCAAAATATCGGGCAAAAAGAAAGTTGGGGGCGGGGTTTGTATCGGCAGGTCAGGCGTTTACGCGTTCCACGGCTATCACACCGGGAACATGCTCGATGGCACCGACTACCTTGTCAAGATGCTTCTTGTCAAAAACTTCGACCGTGACCTCGATCATTCCGATATCATCCTTCGAAACATTGGCACGGGCGTCACGAATACCTGTCTTGATATCGGCGATAGCGTTGGTGATACCGGCCAGCATACCGGTGCGATTTTCCGTCGTGGCAAGCAGCTGGACCGACTGGATCTCTTCCTTATCACTCTTGGCCCACTCGACATCGACGATACGCTCTTTATTGATCATTAGCTGAGAAACGTTCTTACAGCGTTTGTTGTGGACAACGATCCCTTTGTCCAATGAGATATAACCAATGATCTCTTCGCCGCGAAGCGGATTGCAGCACTTGGCACGATTGATGAGAAGGTTATCGACCCCTCGGACGACGATCGCGTCCTCCATGCCGATGAATTTGCGTACCGCACGGGTAGCGGTCTTAAGCCGCGTTTCCTTTTTGCCATCGGGATCTAGTTCCTTGAATTTTTCGGCACCCAGGTATTTTGCAATTACATTGCGAGGCAGCGTCTTGCCATAGCCTACGGAGGCAAACAGGTCCTCTGCCCGGCCAAGGCCGTACTCATTCGCGATACGCTTAAGCTCACCGTCATTCTGAAGCAGCTTCTTGGCTGGAACACGGAACTTCTCGGCTTCCTTCTCGATCAGCTTTCTGCCGATCTCGACCGACTCCTCACGCTGCTGCTGTGAAATGAAGTGCCTAATGCGGTTACGGGCACGCGAGGTGACGGCGTGATTGAGCCAATCGCCCGACGGCGTCGAACTCTGCGTCGTCATGATCTCGACGACATCGCCATTTTGAAGCTCGCTTCTAAGCGGAACGATTCGGCCGTTGATCTTGGCTCCGGTGCAGGTGTCACCGACCTTAGAGTGAATAGCGTAGGCAAAATCTATCGGTGTCGCTCCGCGCGGAAGCTGAATGACCTTGCCCATCGGAGTAAACGTATAAACGTCCTTTGGATACAGATCGAGCTTCAGGGTCTCGATAAAATCTTCTGAATCCTCATGCTGCTCGGTGGTCTCGACGAGCGGCAGGAGAAGCTTTTCAACCGTCTTGCGAAGAGTGTCAAGAGCGTCATCTTCGGCTTTTTTGCCGAGATCGCTCTCCTTATACTTCCAATGAGCCGCAACGCCTTCCTCGGCGATATGGTGCATTTCCTCTGTCCTGATCTGCACCTCGAAGGCCTGGCCGCCGTCGCCGATCACCGACGTATGCAGCGACTGATACAAGTTGTCACGCGGAATGGCGATCCAATCCTTGAATCGCTCAGGCACTGGCGTCCAAATATCGTGGATCACGCTCATCGTGAGGTAGCAGTACTTGCGATCATTTGCTGTGATCACGCGCGCGGCGATCAGGTCATAAACCTGCTCGATCATGATCTTCTGCTTCTTGAGCTTTTTCCAGAGGGAATAAAGACGCTTGACGCGGCCCTGTATCTCTACAAACGGTACCTCATTCTCTGTAAGCTTCAAGGCGATCGTCGCCTTTATCTTATCAAGAGCAGCTTCGAGTTCTGGGCGGCGGGCGTCTACCTCTTTTGCAAGACGGCGATATTCGTCCGGATAAAGGTTCTGGAAAGCAAGGTCCTCGAGTTCGCTTCGCATCTTACCCATACCTAGACGGTGGGCAATGGGAGCATAGATATCCAGCGTCTCCTGAGAGATCCTTTCCCGTTTCTCAGGCTTTAGATACTGCATCGTCCGCATGTTATGCAGACGGTCGGCAAGCTTGATGAGTACGACGCGAACGTCGGTCGTCATGGCGAGGACCATTTTTCGAACGTTCTCCGCCTGCTGCCTGGCTTTTGACAGGTCGCTGATATTCGCGATCTTTGTCAGGCCGTCAACGAGCAGAGCGATCTCGTCGCCAAAATAAGACCTGATCGTATCGAGGTCAACGAGGGTGTCCTCAACGACATCGTGGAGAAGGCCTGTGGAAACACTCGTCTCATCAAGCCGCATATCCGCGAGGATCTCGGCAACCTCAAGCGGATGAACGAGATACGGCTCACCCGAGGCACGTGTCTGGCCGCGGTGATGAAGTGCCGAGAAGAGGTATGCACGCCGAATGAGGTCGACATCGGCGCCCGGCCGATTGCCCTGTACTTTTTCGATGACGTCCTCTATTCGGATCATTCCAATACCACGTAAAACAAAAGGCGATGCTCAATAAATTGTAATTGAGCACCACCTAAGTTGGAAAGAAAAACCGTCTAACTATTTAGATTTATTTGCGTTAGCGTTAGCCTTTTCGCGAGTTGCCTCGGCCTGGGCAGCGGCAGCTCGATCGTCGATCTCAGCTTGGATCTTCTTGACAACATCGCTGATCTCAAGGAACGCAGCCCTGGCAGCATCAGACTCGGTCTTGAGCCGGTCCCGATCGGGCGTACGGCCCTCCATCTCGGCAAGACGCATATCCTGGATCATCAGACTGGCCTTGTATGACCGAGCCGATTCGAACACCTTGAGAAGGTCCTGTTTTTCCTTCAACTGGGCGTCAGTTAAAGATTTAACATCGATGCTTTTCGCATTCTTGACCTCGGGTATCTCGAGAGCGACTGCCTGAGTGGCAAGAGCGGTTCCCTCTTCGACGCACTTCTTGAGGGCTTCGAGATCTTCAGGCTTCTCCGGCTTAACAAACTGGAACACTTGTTTGCCGTCCTTTGTGATCGTCTTCTTGGTCTGCTCGGTATCAGTGATGTCGTTAGCACAGGTATTCTTCTTGGCTGCGAGAGAGGTCAACGCCTCTGCCCGCTGCTCAGGAGGAATACTTGCGTTCGTCGACCTGGCCGTAACCCAGGAAAGCCACTTATCCGACTGCTGAAGATTCTCGTAAAGACTCGCTATCGCCTTATAGGAACTTTGATCGTTCGGATTAAAAGCAAGAGCCTTTTGATACTCGGAAATGGCTTCTTCAGCCTTGGCCGTATCCTTTCGGTTGCCGATATACTGCGAGTGCAGCGTACGAGCCAGGAAAAGCTGAGCCGTCTGGCCCTCCTTCGATTCACCCTTTGGATCCCGCTTTACCGCATCCCTAAATAACTGTTCCGCCTCGCCGAACTTCCTGTTCTTATAAGCGTTCGAACCATCGACCAGGTCTTTCCGGGCCATGATCCGGTTGTAATACGAGCAATTCGTTCCCATCAAGACCGTTACCGACAAGAGGGCGATCACTCCAATACGAGAGAATCTCATCATTTGACTCCATTCACAGTCGAGTTGCCGGCCACCTGGTCCGGCAAGCCTGCGACGAAATTAATCAGTTAGATCATCGATCTGAAGACCGATGGGCGAAGCGCCTGCCATTTTCGCAGCGTCGATCACCTTTACCACATCACCGTATCGAACGGACTTAGGCGACTTTAAGAAGACGGTCTTTTCAACCTCATTAGTGTTTTCACGAAAAACGCCATTGTTCTCGCGATCCTTGAAGATCTTGCGCAGTTCGTTGGCAAGGGCATCCGTATCAGAAACGTCTCCGAACGGATTGTTGTTAAGCGTGATCCCCTTGGTCTCCTTATTGATCGCCACCACGAGCGTCAACGGATTCGGCTTTACGTTAACGTTCTGCTCGTCCTTTGGCTCCGCCGGCACCTTCGCCTCAAAGCGGCTCGGCTTGAGCGGAGTGATGACCATAAAGATGATCAGCAGAACGAGCAACACGTCGATCAGTGGTGTCACGTTAATATGAGGTGTGGCGCCTTCACCGCCGCCAGTTGACATACCCATATCTGTACCTTCCTTTACTTCTGAGTTCCGGGACGAGGTCCCAAAACTGAACTATTTAGATTCGGCGCCCTTCTTCTTGTCCGCGACCAGGCCGATCTTGTCGATGTCCTGTTTGCGAATGGTGTCGATCGCCTGAACTACGCGGCCGTAATCGACGTCAACTCCGCTCTTGATGTAAACGATGCGCTTGTCGGGTGTTTTGCCCTCCATACGCCTCTTGATCACATCGCCGAGTGCGTCGATCGGATACTGTTCCTTGCCAATGTAAAAGTTACTATTGTCAGGAATAGCCACGATAACGGACGTATCCTTGGCAATATCGCCATCCTCGTCCGGGCTGACCATATCACGCGGAAGGTTAACGGAAACACCCTGTTGAAGCAGCGGTGTAACGATCATGAAGATGATCAGCAACACCAGCATAACGTCAACCATCGGCGTAACGTTGATCTCCGAATTGTATTCACTAGTACCGCCAACACTGACAGCCATTGCAGTTATCTCCTATCAACAAAACCTCGAACAGCGATCTTAATTAGCCGCGGACCTGCTTGCTACGCTGTCGGACAAAGTAGTCGACAAGTTCCGACGCTGAATTTTCCATTTCGACGCCAAAGCTGGTCACCTTGTTCGTAAAGTAGTTGAACAACCACACCGCCGGAATAGCTACGAGAATACCGAAAGCAGTAGCAACGAGGGCTTCTGCGATAGCTCCACCGACCGCACCGATACCGGCTGACTCGTTAGCGCGAAGGGCCTGGAAGGCACCGATAATACCCACAACGGTACCAAAAAGTCCTACGAACGGGGCCGTCGAACCTACGGTCGCGAGACCGGCAAGGCCGCGCTTGAGCTCGGCGGTCTTGACCGCGATCGCTCGCTCAAGTGCACGCTTCGAAGCTTCCATCTCAAGGTCCGTGATCTCCGACGTGCTGTTATGAGCCGCGAATTCTTTCAAACCGGACGAGACAACCATCGCGAGGTGCGAATCCTTGTGCTTGTCGCTGATATTGATGGCTTCATCGATGTTGCTGTTCTTCAGAGCCTGAGCGACTTTCGGAGCATACTGCCTCGACTGTGCTTTGGCCTTGTTGTAAGTCAGCCAGCGTTCGATACCAACGGCGATCATGTACACCGACTGGATCAAAAGCGTGATGATAACGCCCCAACCCGGAATGGTCAGACTCTTTGCGATATCGTATATACCGAACGAGACGCCCTCGCCGGTAAACATCATGAAAAAGCCCGAAATATCCGAAGCGATCAGGCTGCCTAAAAATGTCATGGTTTTTCCTCCAAAGAAAATCAAAAAATTAACGATTGCTTTTTTAAAGGCCCGCGGGAAACGGAGTTTTTAGCCGCTTCCCGCGAGATCCTTATCCCTTAAGGGACAAAATTATAAGTGATGACACCGGAAACCTTCACCGGCTGCCCCGACAGAAGTGTCGGGCTAAACCGGGCTCCGCGAGCCGCAGCTTCTGCCGCTGCCCTGAGCAAGGGATGTCCGCTAACAGCCGATGCCGAGATCACGCTGCCGCTTTCACTAATTAGAACCTGAACGCTAACTGCACCGCCCGCCCGAACAGCCTTAGCGGCTGCCGGATACGGAGGCTTCGGCAAGCTGGTAGCCTTACCATTAAGTACGCCGCCCGAAACGGTCTTGGGAACCGGCTTAGGCGTTGGCTTCGGTGGCGGAGGAGCATCCTCTTCGTCATTACCACCGGTCGGTGCCGTGCCCGTACCAGTAGACAAACCGCCAGTTCCGCCCGTATCGACCACGCGGGCCGCTCCTGAATCAACACGGGCTCCCGTGTCAGAGTCGGTGCTGCCGAGCTTGGTAAGGCGGTCGAGCCGCATTTCCTTGACAGGGTTCTTAGCCGTGCTAATCGTATCAGGCGGCTTGACCGGGCTCTGCATGATGTTTTGGATAAGCTCCTTTCGGACGTCAACATCAGGCTGCTTTTGCTGTTCCGGCTTGGTCTCAGGCTTGGGTGGCGGTTCCTCTTCCGCAACCGGGACGGGTGCAACGAGCGTCGTAAGCGAAAGATCGTCGCCGCCCATTCCAAAGTCCTTTGCAAAAAGACTGTACGTCCAGCTACTCAGCAGAGTGGTGACCGCAATGACAAATACGACGAGCAAAAACTCACTCCGGCGTTTGTTCTCCGCCGAATTGCTCTTCGATTCTACTAACTGATCAAGCATCTTAATTCCTCCCTTCTTCCGGTGCCAACGTAGGTCAAGGGTTACGAAACCTTACAATTGCTTTTAGATGATATGAATATAGCTCCAAGTTGTAACGGCAAGCCGATCAAGCTCGTCAACATGGGTTTGTTTTACTGCTTTTTCCTCGTTTCTGCCGATCCGCGCGATCTCGACAAGACCGCGGAATACACAAAAGTCCTACGAAAAGTGCCTCCTCACTGTGTTCAAGTCGGAACGCACAAAAGTAAAACAATTTAATTGACCAGCAACGGTTTGAAGTCTAAAAGTTTAGTCAAGGAAAGTCAAGAATAATAACGGATATTTCGACTATTTTCCGCCATATTTACAAAACTTTACCGACTCCGTTCCCATCAATTTTCAATACCTGGCACAACGGCGCTCAAGGCGACACAGCGAACCAATGTTAGCGTGTCACCGGCCGTCGGGTCACCGAACGTCGGGCAGACGATGCAAGCTTTTCACCAGCTTGCGGTTGCTGCACCATTACCTCGCGGACACGCGAGTCGCCAAGCTTACTCTGCCACCAAATAGCGATAGGACTAGCGATGGCGATCGTTGAATAAGTACCCGTGATCGACCCGACAAAGAGCGCCAGTGAAAACCCTCTCAGCACCTCTCCGCCAAACAAGACGAGCGCCAGAACTGCCAGGAATACAAGTCCGTTGGTCACGATCGTTCGCGACATAGTCTGATTGATCGACTGATTTGTAAGCGTGTAAAGCGACTCACCGCGGTGGAGCGTCAAATTCTCGCGAATACGGTCGAAAATAACGATCGAGTCATTCACCGAGAAGCCGACCAGCGTTAAAAGCGCAGCCAGCACTGTAAGACTGACTTCCCATTGGAATACCGAGAAGAACGCGAGCGTGATCAAAACGTCGTGGAATACAGCGATAACGGCGCCAGCCGCATAGGTCCAATCGTATCTGAACGCGATAAAGAGCAAGATACCCACCATGCCGAGCAACGTAGCAAGGACCGCCTGATTACGCAGTTGAGCCCCCGCGACAGGACCGACCGAATCGGTTCCGACGATCTTGTACGCGGCTTGCTCGTCGTCATTCAGGGCGGTCGCACCTTCAGCCTCTTTACCAAAGGTGTCGAGTGCTTTCTTAACGGTCGCTCGGCCGAGATTAACCTGCGAGGCATCAACACCTGCAGGAGGCTGCGAACCCTCGCCGCCAACGACCGCCGAACTGGCAGGCGTCGGTTGCGGCTCAGCCGCATTCTCAAACAGAGGGACCTTGATCAACACCTCGTCCTGCTTATCGAGCGAGGATTGGATGACAGCGTCCGAGACACCCTGAGCCTGCAGCGCAGCACGAATATCATCTTCGGCCGGCTTCTGTTTGAACTTAGCCGTGATCACGGTTCCGCCCTGAAAGTCGACGCCAAGGTTGAACGCATCCGTCCCGCCGGGTGTGAACTGACGTCCGATCGCCGAACCGAGGCCGGCCAGAAGGATCGCGATGGAAACAAAGATCAGGGGCTTTCGCCAGCCCATCCAATCTACATTGATGTTCTTAAAAAGTTCCAGCATTGTTAACTCTTACCCTCGGACAATCCAAGGTATCAAATACTTAAAGACTCCATCTTCGTCTTACGCTCCAGCAACCACATAAAGATGGTGCGAGAGACGAAGACCGCTGAGAACAGGTTGATCAACAACCCGAGGACCAGCGTTACGGCAAACCCGCGGATCGGGCCGGAACCGTACATATAAAGGATCGCTGACGACAAGATCGTCGTTATGTGCGTGTCGATGATCGTAATGAACGCTCGGTCAAATCCGAGAGCAACTGCGCTCGGTACATCTTTGCCCGCACCAAGTTCCTCGCGGATCCTCTCGAAGATCAGCACGTTCGAGTCGACGGCCATACCGATGCCGAGAATAAGCCCGGCAATACCCGGCAGCGTTAGCGTCGATTTGATCATGATCAGAGCGGCAAGCGTAAGCAGCATGTTCAGGACCAAAGCGATAACTGCATTAACGCCGGCTCCGCGATAATAAAAGAGCATGAACAAGACCACAAAAATGAGTCCGCCTAGAGAAGCCTCGACACCGGCCTTGATCGAATCGGCTCCGAGGCTCGGACCAACGGTTCGCTCTTCCTGATACTCGATCTTTGCGGGCAAGGCTCCTGACTTAAGTGTCAATGCAAGGTCTTCAGCGGAGGCTTTGGTAAACCTTCCGGTGATCTGTCCCTGATCGAAGATCTGCGATTTGATGTAAGCCGCAGACTTGACCTCGCCGTTGAGCACAACGGCCATGTAGTTATTAATGTTCTTTCCGGTCCAGTCGCCAAATTTCTGAGCACCTGCCGGCTTGAGCGAGAAACCGATCTCAAAGTCCCTATCGCCTCCCGTTCTCGACATTGCGTTAGCCTCGCGGAGTTCACTGCCGTCTACGATCGCAGGGTACTCAACGACGACGTATTGCTTTGGCCTGTTCGGGTCCGGAGTCGCAGACGGATTAGTCGCCGCGGCATCATCACGATCGGCGTAAGGCAGAACCTTTCTATTGGGCGGCAAGGTCCCGCCAAGCGACTGCTTAGCGGCCTCTTCGGTCGGGTAAGTCTGAACCGGAGCGGGGTTTGGCGGGCTCACGACCTTCATCAGCGAGAGGTTCGATTCCGCTCCGATCAGGTTCTTGACACGTTCCGGATCATCAACGCCGGGCATTTGGAGAAGGATCTGACCCGACGATTCGGCGCCGTGTTTCTGTAGCGTGGGCTCCTTGACGCCAAAGGCGTTGATACGGCTTTCAATGATCTTAAGGGCCTGATCGACGGCCTGCCGTTTCAAGACCTCCTGGATCTGAGCCGGAAGTGACCAGTTGATCGAGGTGCCATTGTTTGATTCTGTCCAGTTGGCAAAGTCAACCTTCTTCTTGACCTCGTCGATGACTGCCTGAGCCTGCGACGCATCCGATAGATTAAGCGTAACCGAATAATTACCCTTCTCAGCGGTCACGGCATTATTGGTTACCGGAAGTTTTGCATCCTGAGCCGCAGTGATCGCTGCCTGAGCGTTATTCTCGGTGAGCGTCTTAAGGTAATCGTCCGTCTTGACCCGCATCACAAGGTGCGAGCCACCCTTGAGATCGAGACCCAAGCTGATGTTCTGCGCAAGATTGTCCTTGATCCCCTGCCACGTGAAATCCGCCGATGTCGGCGTCCGTCTGGGCCCAAAGACCATGTAGATCCCGGCCAGTGTAATAACGACGATGATCGCCGTCCTGATCAACAAACCCGTATTCTTCATAACTACAAATGTTATTCCGGCTTTTTGCCAACGACCGCACTCTTACCGACCTCGAGGAGTGTCTTCTCGGCGCTCATGATAATAAAGCTCGTTTCCCTAACCTCTTTTACACGGCCAATGATCCCGCCATTGGTGACCACCTCGTCGTTGATCTTCAGTTGAGCGATCATCTCCTGAAGCTGCTGCTTTTGTTTCTTCTGCGGCAGAATAACGAGAAAATAAAAGATGCCAAAGATAAATACGAACGGTAGCAGCGTCCAAATAATGCTGCCGCCGCCGGCATTTTCCTGAAATAGGAAAAGGTAAATGTTCATATAGCTGTCGAGTCGAAAGACAAAAGCAAAATGATATACATTTCGCCAGTCTTAATCAAACGCTGTCGGGCCCGTTCTGGCGCAAACCCGCCAGGAACTCTCTGCGAAAGGCCGAAAACCGATGTTCTTTGATCGCCCTCCTTGCCTTACGCATCGTGTCCAGAAAGAAAGCGACATTATGATGCGAGATCAGTGTCGCCGCAGCCATCTCGCCTGCGAGGTTAAGATGCCTAAGGTAAGCCCGCGAGTAACGGCGGCAGACCGAGCAATCACAATTCGGATCGAGCGGGCCCTGGTCTGTTGAAAATCGGGCGTTTCGAATATTGATCTTGCCCCGGGAGGTAAAGGCACTGCCCGTCCTTCCGTTCCTTGTCGGGATCACGCAGTCGAACATATCCACGCCGCAATTCACTGCTTCGATCAGATCTTCCGGCGTGCCCACACCCATTAGGTACCTCGGCGCGTCGACCGGCAGTTGTGGAGCAAGGAACTCGAGGACCTCATACATGACGGATTTTTCTTCACCGACACTAAGGCCGCCTATAGCATATCCGTCAAATCCGACCTCGACGGTACGTTCCAGGCTCTCTCGCCTGAGGTCCAAATGGCCTGCCCCCTGAACGATGCCGAATAGCGCCTGGTTTCCCGACAAACCTTCAGAGGGCTTCGCACCCAGGTCTGACCCGTCTGACTGCAACTGGTCAAAACGGTCTTTCGAACGCCTAGCCCAACGCGCCGTCATTTCCAGGCTCCTGCGCGTCGCCCCATAACCTGCGTCACCGGGAGGGCATTCGTCAAAGACCATTGCGATCTCGGATCCGAGTGCGGCCTGTATCTCCATTGAGACTTCCGGCGAGAGAAACTTTTTGCTCCCGTCAATATGAGAGCGAAACTCCACCCCGTCCTCGGTCAGCTTCCTTAGATCGGTCAAAGAAAAAACCTGAAAACCCCCGGAATCCGTCAGCAGAGATCGCTTCCAGGACGTGAATCTGTGAAGCCCTCCCATCTGCTTTATGACCTCAGTGCCGGGCCTCAAGAAAAGGTGATATGTGTTCCCGAGAATGATGCGCGCGTCCAATTCATCTTCAAGAGACTCGAACCTAATGCCCTTTACGCTTCCTTGAGTGCCCACGGGCATGAAGACAGGCGTCTCGATCACCGACCGGCGGGTCGTCAGAACGCCTGCACGGGCGTTCCCATCCGTTACCTCAACTTTCCAATCGATCGGTCTACTCATAAAACATAAACGGCGCGAACTTAGGGACCGAGGCCATGGTCCTGCCAGATCTGCACCGTCGTACTATTTCCGCTTGCCGACAAGCGCCCAAATGTCTTGAGCACCCATGGCTGTCTCCGAAACTATGATCCCGTCCTCGTCGACAAGTACGGCCGAAGGAGTCCCGAACATACCCAGTTCGGTAGAGATCTTTTGGCCGTCATCAATGATCACCGGCGACAAAAGCCCGAGAGCTCGATTGGATTCTGCATCTCCGTCAGAAAACACTATCAGGCCCGGTTCGTCCTTCCCTTTTGCCTTGTCCCATTCCCTTAACTCGTCGATCATTCGATCGCAGAAACTACACTCAAGGCTCCAAAATGCTACCAGCGTTCTTTTATCCCGGAAATATTCGGACGTGATCTCATTTCCCGCGATATCCGCTACTGAGAACTGAGGCACCGGCTGGCCGATCTTCATTGTTTGGGAGTGGTTGTGTCCATTCGTGACAATGTGTAGTTTCGAGTTTTGTATATCGCTCGAAATTTGTTCGACGAGTTCGCGGATCGCCGTGTCGCCCGCAGCCAAGTGGCTTGCTATACGACCGTCTGAACCCATCAAGACGGCCGTGGGCGTCCACTGAGCCTTCACCAGGTCGGCAAATTCGCGACCCGTTTGAATAAGTGTAATATCGGCAAGGTCGCCAAACTTTTCTCGATTGTCCTGCTCGATTCCTGAGCTGACAAGAACCAACTTAGCCTTGCCATCCAACTTTGTACGCCAGTCGATAAGATCGGGCACCAGCGATTTGCACGGAGTGCAGGTCGGGCTAACGTAAAAGAAGATCACCGGCAGGCCGCCGTCACGAATATCCGCAAGCGAAATTTCGTCACCGTCAACATTTGGCAGAGCAAAATCAGGTACAACGGCCCCAATGGGCAAGCCCTCATGTGGGTGAGAGATCTCGTGGCGCTCGACGGCTTCGCCATCGCGGGCAACGAGCTCCATCAGTTCGATCCGCCTGACGATCTCTGACTGCTGGTCCAGTACCCGATGGAGCAAAAGGAGAGCGGTACCAAGTAGAAATATCGCCACGAGGCCAAAGCCCGCGATAAGCGCGTCCTGGTCTGAATTGACCAAACTCATGCCCTGAGCCGATCGCCCGCTGAACACCAGGAAACCGGCAAGCATAGCAAGAAAGACATTGCGAACTATGCTCGCAGCTCCAACGGGCTCACTATGGATCTGCCCGAAACAATGACAATCGGGTGCGTTCCCGTTCGCTATTTGGTAAAGCATCGCGATCGTGAAGACTGCGAGCATGCCGGCCGCCGCGATCGCAGCGTACCAGGAACTTGAGACAAAAAGGAGCGAAACAGCGACGGCGATCTCAAAGACAGGAAGAATATAGACCAGCGGACGGGCCAACGCGTCGGGGACGCCGAAACCGTCAAAGGCCTTCTTCGATCCTGCCGGATCGTGCAGTTTCGCCAATCCGGCAATGCCAAACACTGCAGAAAGCAAGAGCCTGATAATAAGTGCAAAAACTTCCATTAACCGTGGTGTGGCCTAAAACTAGATGTTACCCAACGCTAGACATTTCTCCAACTGGTTCATTTTGGCTTGGTCTTATGCCGCTCGACCAACCGCACCGGCGTTGCAAAAAGGTCAAATTCCTCACGCAGCCGGTTCTCGACGTACCGCAAATACGAGAAGTGCAATCCGGCCTTGCCGCCCGACGTGAACAAGATGAACAACGGCGGACGAATTCCCGCCTGAGTAATGAATTGTACTTTCAGCCGCGAAAATCCGCCTTTCACCGGAGCCGGAGCCGTGCCGCCCTTTGGCTGAAGGATCATGTCTTCGAAAAAACGATTAAGCCTCGAGGTCTGAATCCGCTTGTTTCGGGCCTCGTACGCCTGTTTGACGAGCGGCAGCACCTTTGCTACGCGCTGCCCGGTCAGTGCGGACATTGTGACGATCGGGGCCCAGTCAAGGAATTTCATCGCCTGGCGAAGAGTTCTTTCAAACTCGTAGATCGTATTGGTCTCTTTTTCCTCAAGCGCGTCCCATTTATTGACCGCGATTATGACCGAACAGCCGGAATCGACGGCGTATCCGGCGATATTCGCGTCGAGATTAGTGACACCTTCAACAGCGTCGATGACGAGGATAGCGACGTCGGCTCGCTCGAGAGACTTTCGCGCCATGATGACCGAAAGCTTCTCGGCCATCTCGGTCGTCTTGCCCTTGCGGCGAATTCCCGCTGTGTCGATCAGTGTGTAATCCTGGCCGTCGACCGCGAGATGCGTGTCTATCGCGTCGCGCGTCGTTCCGGCGATCGGCGAGACGATGACTCGTTCTTCGCCAAGTATTTTGTTGAGCAGTGACGATTTGCCGACATTCGGACGGCCGATGATCGCAAGCTTGATATCGGTGGATTTCTCTTCTTCGATCTCTTCTTCAAATTCGAGATGTTCGAAAACCTGATCGAGCAGATCGCCTACTCCGGTGCCGTGCTCCGCTGATATCGGCGACATTTCAAATCCGAATTGATAAAATTCACCGGCTTCGTTTTCGACTGAACGCGACTCGCATTTATTTGCGGCGATAATGACGGGCTTGCCGGTGTTTCTGAGCAGAACGCCGAGTTCCTCGTCGAGCGGCGTCACACCCGCACGCGAATCGAGAACCCAGATGATCGCTACCGATTCATCGATCGCAAACGACGCTTGTTTGAAGATGTTAGACGGAATGATCGCCTCGTCGTCGGGTACGATGCCGCCGGTATCAACGAGGCGAAAGGTCTTTGATTTCCACTCGACCTCACCAAACATGCGATCGCGCGTAATTCCCGGCTCATCGCCGACGATCGCCTTGCGGCTGCCGGTAAGGCGATTAAAGAGCGTAGACTTGCCGACATTCGGGCGGCCAATGATTGCGACGAGCGGAGATGCCATAACTGCGAGCTTGATTCTAGCAAACGAGGTGTGTAATTTGCGAAAGTATGCAGTTTAACATCAACCAAGCGACAGAGATCTTGCGGCAGACGCCATATTCGCTTGCACGAATGCTTGAGGGCCTCTCTTCGGAATGGACCGAGAGCCGAGGCAACCGGGAAAACTGGACGCCATACGACGTCATCGGCCATTTGATACATTGCGAGGAGACCGACTGGCTGCCGCGGGCTGAGGTCATTTTGGCACAGGGAGAGGATCGCAGATTTCCCGCCTTCGACAGATTTGCCCAGTTCGAAAGGTCAAAAGGAAAGTCGCTCAAAGATCTGCTTACCGAATTTGAGTATCTTAGGAGCGCCGGGCTAGAGAAACTGGCTGGGTGGAAACTCACCCCTGAGATGCTTGCTCTCAAAGGCATCCATCCCGAATTTGGAGAGGTGAAGCTTGAGCAGTTGATCGCGACCTGGGCGGTTCACGACTTAACCCATATTCGGCAGATCGTGACCTACATGGCTAATCAGTACGCCGACGCGGTCGGTCCTTGGAAAGAATATCTTTCCATTTTGAAGTGATCTGATTTAACGATTATGAAGACCCGATCAATTGCGTCGATCGCATATGCGGCCATCATCTTTGGATGTCTCTTCGCCGTCGGCGGACAGACCCCGTTGCCTTCGCCATCGAGAGCGAATCTTCTTCGTGGAGAATACGGCCGTTATCGCTCCAATAATGACCTTCTTTTCTACCATCTCGATATCCGTATCGATCCCGAAAAAAAGGTACTAAGCGGAAAGAACACGATACGATTCAAAATGCTTTCCGACGACAACCGGATCCAGCTCGATCTTTACGCGAATCTTAGAGTCGATAAGATCATGCTCGGCAGTACTGAATTGAAATACGAACGCGACGGCGATGCGGTGTTTGTCGATTTTCCGACGACACTGAAGAAAGGCAAGACGTACGACATCGATTTTTACTACTCGGGCACTCCGATGACGACCGGGCGGTTTGGCGGCTTCGTCTTTGGCAAGGACCCTGCAGGAAGGCCGTGGGTCTTCACCGCGTGCGAAGGCGAAGGTGCGAGCATCTGGTGGCCGAACAAGGACCAGTGGAAGGACGAGGTCGAGTCGATGCGTCTCAGCGTCGCGATCCCGAATGACTTGACCGACGTTTCGAATGGCCGATTCTTAGGCAAAAAGGACCTCGGCGACGGCTTCACGCGTTGGGATTGGCAGATCAATTATCCGATAAATAACTACAGCGTGTCGGTGAACATCGGCAAGTACGAGCATTTTTCCGATAAACTCGGCGACCTGACGCTCGATTTCTATGCGTTGCCCGAAGACCTCGAAAAAGCTAAGAAACAATTCGCCCAGGCAAAGGACATGATCCGGGCGTTTGAGCATTATTTCGGCGAATATCCTTTCAAAAAGGATGGCTACAAACTTGTTCAGGTACCTTACTCGGGCATGGAGCATCAGAGTGCCGTCACCTACGGAAACCGATTCGCCAACGGCTATCTCGAACGTGACTGGACCGGCGTCGGCATCTCGCCGAAGTTCGATTTCATCATCATTCACGAGAGCGGACACGAGTGGTTCGGCAACAGCGTGTCAGCCGCGGACCGTTCTGACATGTGGATACACGAAGGATGGACGACATATCTCGAATGCCTTTATGTCGAGTTTATGTTCGGCTACGACGACTATCTGAAATACACCAACGGCTACAAAACAAAGGTGCAAAATCGCCAGCCGATAATTCCACCGCGTGGTGTTAACGCTACGCCGCCGCAGGATATGTATTTCAAAGGAGCGTTATTCCTGCATACGCTTCGCAGCGTCGTCGACGACGACAAAAAATGGGCAAAGATCTTAAAGGACGTCTATCAAACCTTTAAGTACAAGAACATCATGACCGAGGATATGGTCGCTCTTTTCAGCAAGGAAATGGGTATGGATATGAGACCGGTCTTTGACCAGTACCTTCGTCATACGGCTCTGCCCATGTTGGAGTTGAAGTTCGACGAAAGAAAAGGCGAGGTCTCGTACCGCTGGAAGGTGGATGAACCGGGTTTCGCGATGCCGGTCCGAGTTGGAACAAAAGGTAACTGGCAGAAGGTCACGCCGACAACAGAATGGAAAACCATGAAGACGACGATAAGCAAGAGCGATTTCGGCGTCGCGACCGATCTTTATTTCGTCAACGTCAGCAAATAGATATCAGGCCTTCAGGAACTGATAATCAATAATTACGTTCAGCGAGCCGTTAGCAAGTTCGGGACGCATGCCGACGGCTTTCATTCGCAAATTCCCGCTCTTTTGCACAGGAAAACCGAATGAGACCTTGTCTAGGCTCAAGATCTCGATCGGGTTCATCTTCTTGTCGATCGAGCCCTGAAGCATCTTGGCGATCAACGTCCCGCCGACGCCGCCGGTGCCGTTGAGGCTAACATTCAAGACACGAACGCGTCCGATCAGCCGCTGACTCGCGCGGTCAAATTCCAGGTCAAGATTCGCCTCTGCCCAGCCGCCGAATTCCAGACACCCGGCAAACGGCGCGTTGTAATTTCCGGAAAACGCCAGTGGAACGTAGATCTTCCCTTCGCGAAACCGCACCGCCGTACGAACGCCGTTCGCCTCGCGCAATATCTTTATCGACTCGTCGCAATAGCCTTTGTTCACATTGCCGCCAGCTTTTGCCGGTTCCTCGTGAACAAAAACGGCGGGCATAAAATTAACCTCTGACACGCTCCGCGTACCCGCTCCTTCGCGGTTCGTGTCATTTTGCGCGATCGAAAACTGCGGCGGATCGAAATTCTGATAGATCGAATCGAGCAGTGCGTCGAAGAACGCTTCGTTCAAGCTGACGGTGACCTCAGCCTTTTGTCCATTGGCGAAAATAGTCGAGAGCAAGATGAATGTTGCTGAAATGGCTGTTCGTTTGATCATACGGTAAACCTGTTAGACCAGAATCTCGGGATTTGATGCGGGGTTGCGTCTCGACGATGCCGCTTAAAGGCCACTTCGAACAACGTCATGCAGCCTCAGCAATCCGACACAGCAATTCTCGTCATCGACGACAGGAAGCACAGATATCTGCGACGGGCGATCTTCCATCAAACGCAACGCGTCGAATGCAAGCATCTCCGGCGAAGCAGTGATCGGCCCGGCGGTCATCATCGCTTCGGCGGTAAGTAAAGAAAGATCGTCGGGCGGCGTTCGTTCGATCGTGCGGCGGAGGTCGCCGTCGGTCACAATACCAAGGAGTTTCGCGTCGTCATCGACAACATTTACCGCGCCGAGAGCGTGCTGCGAGATCGCTTTTGCGACGTCGAGCCAGCCTGCAGATGGTTCAATGTTCGGGCTCGGATGCATCAGGTCAGAAACGCGCAGCGTCAATCGCTTACCGAGCCTTCCTGCCGGGTGATTCGCGGCGAAATCCTCTGACGAAAGGCCTTTCGACTCCATCACCGCCATCGAAATGGCATCGCCGATCGCAAGCGCAACGGTCGTCGATGCCGTAGGAGCAAGATTCAGCGGACAAGCCTCTTTATCGACCGAGGCATCAAGTACTGCGTCAGCCTGTCGGGCGAGCGTCGACCCGACGTTACCCGCGATCGAGATGATCGAAACGCCGCGATTCTTCAGCGTGGGCATGATCGCAAGCAGTTCGTCGGTCTCACCTGAGTTGCTCAGGGCGATCACGACATCATCGCCAGCGACCACACCGAGCCCGCCGTGCAGGGCGTCGGACGGATGCACGAAAACAGCCATCGTTCCCGTGCTGGTCAGCGTTTGCGCGATCTTTTGAGCGATCACACCGCTTTTACCTACTCCGGTGACGATCACTTTCCCGTTGCAGTTCTCGAGAAGACGAACAGCCTTTTCGACCTCTTCGCGATCGAGCCGCGAAGAAGCACTTTCGATAGCCGCCGATTCAATGGCGAGAATTTCCTTTACCTTGGTGTAATGTTCCGTCACGATTGTTTTTCAGGAACTGCTTTGAAGATATCAAGGACGATCCGCCAGCGTCCGCCTTTCAGTTTCCAGATCTGCATGAAGTTCCCCTTCTCGACGACCTTGCCGTCGATCTTTCTCGAGTAAGTACTCACCGTATATGAAATATCCGCCGAGCCGAAGAAGGAACTGCGTTTCGACAAAATGAGATGTCCCTTTTCGGATGAGATCGCCCGCATCGCTTCTTTCTTGCCGATAAAAGGAAGCTTGTCTTCCCGGTATAATCGGATTTCATCTGCGGCGTATTGATCGTAAGCCTTTTTAGCACTGATATTTACGGCAGCCTCGAAAAATCCGTTGGCGCTGTCCGCGGCCGATGAGTTTTTGGCGTTTGGATCCTTGCTCTCCGTCGAGGTCACCCAGTCCGTCGAATACCTCGCGGGTTTTTCGTGTCCGATGCCAATATCAACGACCCACTTATATTTCCCGTCAGGTTGACGCTGCCAGATCGTGATGAATTCGCCGAACGCAATCGGCTGGTCGTCCTTTCCCTTTGCGCGAAATTCCCAGTTCCCCGTCGTATAGCCGAGCATGCCATTCGCCGAAATATCCGCATAATTCGGTGCCCACGTAAGCAGACTCGAGGCAGGCGGCCGAGCGGTCCAGAATTCCCGGGCATTGACCCTATCGGGATTGAAAACCAACGCATCGGCCGTCATGTTCGCCAGGAATGCCTCCCTTGTGCCTTTCTCAGCCGCCAACCGTGCGAACGCATGCTCAGCGTCGACCATATTTTGCAGGTCACCCTGTCCCGGGACTGCCATTGAGGCGAGCAACAAAACTATGGCAAACAAGGTCGATCTCATCACGCCACATCTTAACACAGCTCAATTCGTCGAGAGGAAGGTCAGCCGCCTATTGGAAGATGCGGCAAAATGCGTCCCGTACCATGCTCATATCTGTGAAGCCCCGCAATTCATAGGTTCGGCTGTCCCCCGTCTCAGGATTTCAACTTACTTACGACAAGAAGTGATTGAAGAACGCCGGAGGCGAATAACACGGATAAATGATGATTCACCTCCGAGGTACGGAGATCACTGAGGCCAACGAGATCGCCTTTCCGCCGTCACCTGTCACTTTTTCCACATTTACCTTTGTTCAATGTTCAATTCGTTCACACAGTAAACATGCAAATTTACTGAGCATTCTCGCGATTTCTAATTATGGACGACTTATCGGGATGACCCCGGTATGCACGGGGTCATACCGGGTGCATACTTTTGACCGGGTCGCTCAAACGATCGTCCTTACTCCGGTATGCACCCAGTCATACCGGAGGAATACCGAGGTCATACCGAAAGACAAAAACAAAGTCCTTAGTTGTCAAAGATCAGGGTCGCCGGTTTTACAGTGCGACGGTTCGCTATCGCCCTTGCTCACGCGCGGGCTTCTGCAACTTCGTTTGCCCGTACGGACGGGTAGGCTAGCAGATCCGGAGTGTAATGAAAATACCAAACTTCCGACTTTGGAGCAGAATGCCGAGTTTGCCGATGGAAAGTCGATCACGGCTAGCTTTTTAAGCTGTCGAACGGATCCGGAGCCAAGTAGCCAAAGACAAACGGAAAGGCCGCCCGGATTTTATTCAGGACGGCCTAACTCGGTACTGCGCTACACGAGTCTATTCAACCCGGACAAAGTCGGTTCCCGTGCGGCCAAAGGTCTCGGGATGGTACATCTCCTCGGCCTTGGCCGGCGGCACTACGAACTCTCCGGGCGTTGTCGCCCGCGTAACGTAGGTGTAATTGTAAACGCCCTCCCACAACAGGGACGAGAATGCCTCAGCCCGTTCGTCGCGGAAGTTCTGGTGCTCGAACCAGTACTGCCGCCACCACCACCAACCGCTGCCAAATGAACGGCTTCCGTATGAGATCACTCCGGTGTTGCCGCCGCCGGTATCGCCCGGAATAGACTCGGTCACGGCCAGCCCGGGATTCAGGATCTCAAGCCCAGCAGGAAGTTGATCGACGAGTGCGACGTGGTAACGCCGTGCCGGTGCGACCATGGTGAGCCGCACCCGGACACGGGCTCCGGCCTTGATCGTCCAACTTCCGTCGGCGTTCTGCTTGACATCATCCTTGTCGTCGACAGCTTCGTACTTGCGAAGAACGGTGAAGCCATAATCAGCCGGTTCGAGCTTCAGATTCTTCGGTGCGTACTTCATGCCTATACGGTAATAGAGCCGTCCCGCGCCTTGCTTGTCGAGAATGAGGTTTGACGTACCACCTTGTTCGACTAGATAAGACATTGGGATCATCAGTTCCTTCGAATCAATGGAGCGGCCCTTAAAGGGTTCCTCTCCCGCATACGTCAGGCCTAGCCAGATCCGCGTTATAAAGTCGGGCGTGACCTTCTCGAATGTGTTGAAGTACTTGTCAAGAGCAAGCAGGATGAAGACATTCTCCTGCGTGTTTGACCACGCCCCTTTCGTTCTATGGTCGAGCAGGCCTCGAACGAGCTTTGGTATGAGATCGTTCTTCGGATCCGCCTTGATCATCGCCTCGAGCAATACGCCGTCGGCCCGCCGATTGGACGCCATGATAAGCCAAGCGCCGTCGCGATAATCCGTGACGAAGTTTGCAGTGGCAGCCGTCTCGGTCGTTCGGTTCAATAGGTGCCGAATGATCGCCTGAACCTCAGCCTGAGAGTTCGGGTCGTTTGCAAGCACTGACAGTACCCATCCGAGAGCCTCGAACGGCATCTTCTCTATGGTCGCCTCGGCAAGCAGTCTCTTGGTCTTTGCCACGTCCTTGTCGCCCATCATGTCGCGGATGTAAAGCGCGTACGCCGAGATCGTCCAACGGACCTCAGGCGAGTTTTTGTACCACTCGTCGAAATGCTTCTCAACGTCCTTTAGGTAAGGCTTCGTCTTGTTGAGCATCTCGTCCGGCACCTTGTAGCCCTTCTGCTTGGCGAGTGCCAGAGCGTGAGCGACGTGGATCGTCAGGAACGGATATTCATAACGCTCCTTGTCACGTTTCCACAGCCCAAAGCTGCCGTCGCTTCGCTGACGCGACTGCAGTATCTCGATATCGCGTGCGTAGTACTTATTAAGTTGCTCCGCGGTCGGCATGTCCTTGGCCTTGAAGGCAGACAGCACATCACGCATCGCCGCAATAGAGATCATCCGCGACGAGATCTGCTCGGAACAGGCGTACGGATAATTCGTCAGGTACAGGAATGCGTCGGTCAATTCCTGCAGCTGAGTCGACGACGTTGTGACCTCGAGCCCGCCGAATTGAGGAAATACTTCACCCGGTGTCGTTACCGGCTGAATGACGGCGCCGTTCTGATCGGTCGTACCATAAGTTGCGAACGCCTCGGTCGTCGCCGGCGTCCAGACCGGCAGCGATATCTCAGCCGCGTCACTGAACTTGCCGCTCGTGACGGCGAACTGGAATCTTGCTGTTCCAGCCTTCACCGTCGAGACAGGGAACCGAACCTCGGCACGGTCATTCGCTTTGACCACCACTCGTTTCCCCTTGCCGCCAGTCAATTCGGCGTTTGTCGCTCGGACAGCGATATCGACAGCCATGTCCTTATCCGTCTGATTCTGGACAACAACGGGCAGTTCGACCTTGTCGCCAAAGTTCATAAATCGCGGTGCGCTCGGCCTGACCATCAGCGGCTGTTTAGCCGTGATCGTCGATTCAGTCTTGCCAAAACGCCGGCCCGTATCGACCGACACCGCAGTTATGCGATAACGCGTAAGATTGTCAGGCAGCTTGATGTCTACCACGGCACGACCGTTCCCATCAGTGCGGACGGTCGGTGACCACAGGGCAAGAGCGTCAAAGTTCTGTCTCAGATTGATCGCTGCGTCCGGCTGCTGGGCCTGTTCACGATCGTCGACCATAGCCTCCGCCACCATGTCCCTCCGCTCGGCCGATTTGTTCATTTCACTGCGAGGAGCGGCCGAAGGCTTCATAGCCAAAACGCCCCCGGAAACGGCTCGGCCTGTTGCAAACTCATCGACATTCGCGGGAGGAGGTGGCGGAGTCTTGACATCGTCCGGATTGGCCAGGAGAACGTCTTTTCGCAAATGGTAATCGGACACGCCTGTGCCGCGGGCTGTGTAGAACGTTCCCATCGGATCCGCGATCGTGTAACGCGTAAGAACAAGTACGCTCTCGTCAACAACGACCACCGCGACCTCGCTGTTCGCCACTGGTTCGCCGCGATTATCGGTCACAGCAACATTGACTTTCGTCGAACCGCCCGGTGCAAGCGTCTTGTCGACCGGATCGGCCGCGACCGTCAACTTACGTGACGCAGTAGAGATCGACAGCCCGATATTTCCGCTCGCGAACGAAGGCCGTTTTGCGAGTTTAGGGTCGATCTCACCCTTGTCGTTCGTGCGAGCGCTCGAACCCACGAGATCGATCTGCGCCGTAATATTCGGCAGGTATTTCTCATCAAGAGGGATCTTTAGTGTGATCGACGAGTCCTTCATCGAAAATCGCTCGGTCTTAACAAGTCCCTCGCGCCGCAGCGTCAAAACGCCCTCGGCGGGAGTGAACGGCGAGATAACGAGCAACTCTGCGACGTCGCCGGGGGCAAAGTCCTTCTTCGACGGAATTATCTGAGCTTCTTCCTGCTCGACGTTGCGTTTCGGAGGCGTTTTCCCGCCGGGAACCCAAATTGTGAACTCACTTTCGTTGTATCGCTCACGATCGTCCATCACAGTGGCGGTCACCGTGTATCGTCCGCCATTCTTGGCCACAAATTCACATTTCTGCGCCTTGTCCGCCGATCTCACTGTGCAGGTCTGTTCATCGACAGTTATTTCTTTCCAAGCGCCTTTATCGAACGTCCAGTCCTTCAATACAGCATTGATCTCAGCATCACGGCCCGCCACGAGATTGCCATCTATATCGGAAACGATAGATTCAACGACCATTTTCTCGCCCTTTTGGACAAACGTACGCGGCGTCTTGATGCCGACATACAGACTTGCCGGATGAACCAGAAGCGAAGTGGTGCTGGCCCACGTTTGACGATTTACATCCTGTACTGAGGACGATGCGGTGATCGCATACGGACGCGGAGGCTTAACGGACTCAAAGTCCACCTTGAGCAAATGCTTGCCGCTCGCGTCAGTCACGCCCTTGAAGGTCTGGGTCGAACCGCCGCCGCCGGGTCGTCCAAACCCTCCAAAATCGCCTGAATCATAAACTCGCCACCACGGCACCCACGTGCCAAAAGTGAAATCGTCACGATTCGGAGGCGTGTAATTTGTCGGGACAGCGTTCACGGTCCAGTTGGTCTCGGCATTCGCAAGCCCGCCGCCGGCATAGTACTTTGCCTCGACCGAGAGCAATGCGTTGCCGCCAACAAAATGCGGCGCCGCCGTCTCTACTTTTGAAGAGACCTCAAACTCCGGACGTCGAAATTCCTGGATCTGGAAACTATGTCCGTAGCTTGTTCCCGAAAGGCTGCTGTTAGTAGACAGGTCGATGCGGGCGTACCCGAGGTTTGCGTTATCGGGAAGCTTGAATTTGAAATCGAAAGCTCCAAAGGAATTGAGGTTCCCGGTCCCCTTCGCGATCTCATTATTGCGCGGGTCCTTGACCGACCATGTGAGGCCGCTCGCGGCGTCGCCAAGCCCCTCGACATCGCCGAGTTTGCCGCCCGTTATCCGGCGGATATAGCCTTTGACGGAAACTTCTTCCTTCGGCTTGTACATCTTGCGATCGTCAAAGACGAACCATCGCAGCTGATCGTAGCTGCTCTTCCTGTACCAGTTCCCGCCATCCTGCCAATAGTAATCGGTATTCTCAGGTAGGAACGCTATGTCTCGACCGCGCTTTGCGACGAGGAGGTTCATTCCCTTTTGCGAAGGCGATTCGGCAAGCGGGAGCCGCAGAATACCGCTCTCGCCGGTCTTGTCGGTTTGTGCCTCGGCGACCTCTTCTGTCTCGACCGCCGCGCCGTCAGCCTCGGCCGCCTCGATCTCGTCGGCACTCGGGCCACCGCTTCCCCAACTAGTCAACCAATTCCATGCTCGAGTCAAAATGCCCGGCTCTTCGGCCGTATTCGACGACTGCTTTCCGCCGCCGACACCGTTTGGATAGATAGAAAGTTCAACTCCCGCGATAGGCTTGCCTGTCTTCAATTCCGTCGCAAAGCCAACAAGTTCGGAGTTGTCAACGAACGCGTCAAGACCTATCTGGGTTGCCTGCAGCCAGGTAAAAATGCGCGTTCGGTCGTACTTGTCACGCCGCACTGTAGGCTCGATATCGATAATGACGTTGCCGAACCCACCATTGAGGGCACGGCTTACGTCGACCCGCGTCTCGACCATTTCGTCCGGCTTGTTTGCGATCGAGACCGTCTCGTCCGAGACCAGCCGTCCGGGAATGGTGGGCCGCTTACCGTCGTCGTAGTTCATTCGCTGGACGTATTGCTGGAACTGACGCCAGTCCTTCGGTTCGACCGCGTACAGCCTGACCTTTGCCGTCGAGTGATTTGTCGAATAGATCGAGAAGGTAGGCTTCGCCGTAGGGTCCATGACGGTCATGAAACCGCCCTGAGCGTACATGTTCTGTGCCGCGGAACCGACCCTGATCGTCGCGGTCGCATTTTGGCCAAGGGATTGTCCAAAGATGTCCGAGATCGAGCCGTCAACGGTGACCTTATAAGTCGTCCGTCCCTTTTTGTAACCCTGAATGTAAATGTAATTGCCCGAGGGATAAATGTTTACACCCTCGATCGCGGGTTCGATACGGACCATCTCCCTGGCAAATTTCGACGCGTCGATCGAGTTGTTAAATTCGAGCATCCACTGGTCAAACGGCGAACATTCCTTTGCACCGCGCCAACCGCAGAATCCTCCCTGAAATTTCAGCGGGCTGTATGTCTGAAAGCTGAATCCCTGTTCCTTTTCTGTCGTCAGCGGGCCCTCGGCAGACGGAGTTCCCTTTACCGCTGTGACAGTGATAGTGGACGCGGGCGGCAAAGCGTTCTCTGTGGAACCGTCCGCGTTCACCGCTCTGAATGCCAGCCAGCGGCGTGGCTGCGCCTGCTTCGAGTAATAAGAGATGCTGCCGTCCTTGTCGATCTCCTCCTGGGTCGCCAGTCTGACTTGCATCCGCTTGCCGCCGCCCGAAACAGTGATCCAACGAAGGACCGCCTCGGGGTTGATCTCCTGGTCGAACTGCATGTACATCAGAGCGTTCCGGCGCGTGATACCACCATTAGGTATCATCGACTCGAGTTTCGGCGGAGGCGTGGTAAAGGTCCAGATGACATCCTTTTCGAGTGTCTGGCCCGTTGCCGACTGCGTGCCGGCGGGGACGCGGGCCGTGAATTTCGTAGCCATCGGAAAACGCTTTGTCGTATCGAACATCAGCGTCTTTGTTCCCAGCCATCGCCAATTTCCCTCTACCTGCGGCGTCAACGAGACGGGCGTGAATTTTGCGGCCTGTTCCTGCGAGGTCACAGCCACCATCGGCTGCGAAAACGTTACACTTAGGTCAGGTGCGAGCGGCACTTCGCCCTCAGGAGAATACCTGAGCACCTGTAACGTTTGTCCCGAAGTATCGACCTTCGGCGTGCCCCGCATCTCATCGGAAGGAAATTTGACCGGTATCTTGTTGCCGGTCTTTGGCGCGGGCAGCGTTCCGATCCGCTTAGCGAAATCGGTCTGATCATCACCCTGCGGCTTTATTTCGGGGATGCGCTTCAGCAGATTGCTGGTCTCACCATCCGAAAGCGGGTCAGTTGACGCAAGAGGCTGTTTCTCGCGCTTTTCGGCTCCCTCAACGCCCTCGCTGAGGCGAAATTTCAAACCATCAGGGACATCCTTCATACGTTGTTCCATTGTCTTTCCGATAATTTGTCCGTGCGCGACCAGGCTCGCCGGTGCGATATATCCTAAGTACGTCGCGATCACCAACACCCAACCTATAAACTTTTTCATGATTACGATCTTCCCAAATATTGATGTCAAGTACGGCGATTCCCGCCGTTTCTAATGGAGGAACGACCGCGGCGGGGCCGTCTTGCGTCAAACGTCGTCGAGGATCGCCAGTGCCGTCTCGTTGCCGCCGGACGAAATATTCACGAGAGAGCCTTTGCCAAGACGAACCATACCGCCCTCAACGTGGCCGCCAAAAAGGAAAGGATCGAAATCCACGTTCAGCGACTCCATACGCGCTTCGGAACCGTCAAATACCGGCATTTCGATCTTGTCGACGCGGACCCGTTCCTGGACGACATACTGGTGAGACAGGGCATTCTCAATGGCATCGTCCCACTGCGACTCGCTGCTTTCCCATCCAAAGGTGATTCCGTGGCCGCCGTAGTCGTCATTCGGCTTTAGGACAAACTTCTCCCTTTCGGACCTGATATGCCCGATCAGATCAACATCCTTCCCTAGGTATTTGGTCACGCCGTGACGAACAGCCCGTGTCCAGGGAACGTGGTCCTTGATCACGCCACGCTGTTCCTCCGTAAATAAGTGAGAGAATCTCTCATCCGTCAATATCGCGAAACTCGCCTTTTTGTGCGGAAGTTTTGACCTGAACGCGTTCACCATGCAAACCGATCCGTCGGAAAGCGCCCGATAGACCGCATGATCCTCGTCAAAACGCTCGAGAAATTCGTGGATTATCACTCGCTTGAAGAAAACGTCGATCTCGAATCCGCCGGCCGTCAGCACGCCGCCGCGATACTCAAGTTCATGAGGATCGCAGATCGTGGTCTGGTAGCCACGCGACTCGAAATATTCTGCAAGCAGGACAAATTCTGCTTTCGTATCAACTCCCGACCAGTCGACGATAGCGATATTCGGAGCGGACTTTCGTCCGCCGTATTGTCGATATGCAGTTTCGATCGAGTCGACCAGCGAGACCTTTGGCTGAGGAAAATGGTGTGGATTCTCCGACAGGAATCGCCGCACGGCCGGAACGCGCGTAAAAAGCTCCTGCAGCGAGGTCTGGTCCCCGATCCCGGCGGGATTCTCTCCGTTGTACTCGAGAAAGGCAAACCCATCGGCGTTCAGAAAGGTATCGAGCCGGCTGTTTACAGAAACATCTTGATATCCAGGCTCAAGGCGGGCCCATCGGGCTTCTTTCTCGGAGACGCCGAGTTCGTCGAGAATCTCGTCGTTTGCCAGGGCAGCATGCGTGATCGAGCGAAACGCATCGAAAAGTTGCCTCGCTGCCTGCCGGATCTCGCCATAACGCTTTCCTGAGAGAAAATAAGGGCGAAGGAAAGGGCATATCGGCCGGTCGCCGTGAAGAATGCCGCCGCTGTGCTGCAGAGCGGTCAACTCCTCGAACAGATCTTTATCAAACCGGTGCTGGTCGAGCAACTCGCGATCTAGGTCCGAGATCATCGTGTCGGTAGTTTTGGCCATCGGATCGCCTCATCGATAACTCTAATGCAGTTTCATCGCAAACCCAACCTTTTATGCCTCCCGAGGCATCGGTTATTCTCTTCACTAAATCTATTTTCCTGTTATACTGATTCGTGAATTTGCAACTTCCAATGAAGCTGTGTCGTAAGGGATTTGGCGAGTTGTGCCGTTGTAGATATTTTGTGAGGAGCGGATAGAAAAGATGGGATTGTGGCAGAGGATTTCCAGAGTGTTCAGAGCGAGTACGGGAGCAGCTCTCGATAAGATCGAGAATCCTGAACTCGTGCTCCAACAGACGATCCGCGATATGCGAGACCGAGTGCCTGAATTGAACAATTCGGTAGCTCAGGTAATGGCAACTGAGCGGCTTCTGCTCAAGCAGAAGGAGAATCTCTCGACGCAGGTGGTCGACCTCGACAGCAAGATCAAAGCCTCGGTCAAGATGGGCCGAGACGATATCGCTACCGCCTACATCGGACAGCTCCAGCAGGCTCAGCAGGACCTTGAGCGTACCTCGGTACAAGCCGAACATGCCCAACTCGCTTCCAAACAGGCTCTAAAGGCGAGGGACAATTACGTCCTGAACATGAAGAAGCGTACGGCCGAGGCGATGCAGCTTATCAGCGCTGCAAAACAGGCCAAACTTCAGGAACAGCTCGCCCAGACGATGGAGGCTTTCAACATTGGCGACGACGCATCGACCTTCAACGAGATGCGCGAAAAGATCGATCGCCGTGTAGCCGCCGCCGAAGCCAAGCTCCAACTAGGTGCAGCGTCAGTCGACAATCAGATGGCCGACATCGAGCGCGAAGCAATGGACATCCAGCTTCACGACAAACTGCTCGAATACAAGTCTCAGATGGGCATGCTCGGTGCCGGAACTCCGCCCGAGAGTAAGCAGATCGAGGCGAATTCAAGCGTACAGGAAGCAGAGGTCATAGAGATCAAGGAGAACTCCGCAAGCTGATCGCTTCTCTTCGAACGAATTCTGTAGCATTTGCATCTAGGTTTTTATGGCCGATCTGGCGAAATACGGGCAAGGAATAGAGAAATTCAACCAGAGTTACGCTAAGGCAGCTCTAAAGGAACCAATTAATTTTTGGGGCCTTGCAGGTTTTCTCGCGGCTGCGGCATTCACGGGCAGCGTTATTCCGCTGTTGATCGCCCTCATCGTCGAGGCGATCTACATAATGGTCGTGCCAAACCTGCCGCAATATCGGCAGCTAGTGCAAAGGCGTGAGCACCAACGCTTGCTCGACGCTCACCATGCGGGACGGGAAAAACTGATCAAATCCTTCACGCCGCGCGAACGCGAGGCTGTCGAGTATCTTCGCTGGCTTAAAGAGAAGATCCAGGACAATTATCGTAAATTCACCGGTGCGGCTCAGCTTCCGTCAAATCTGAAGGCTCTAGACCAGCGCTGGGAAGATTTCGTCGATCTTCTCGATGTCTATCGCCGACGCAAGCAGCACCTTAAATCGATCAATCGCAATGCTGTGCACAATCAGCTTTCACAGGCGTTCCGTGCAATGGAGGCGGCGACCGACGAAAAGACCAAACGGATACAGCAGACTAACGTCGAGATACTTAAACGCCGCGTCGCGTCATTCGACGAGATCGAACGCAGCGTCAAGCTTGTCGAAGGACAGCTTCAATCTATAGAGAACTTTTTCAGCTATCTCAATGACGAGATCGTAACGATCTCGACTCCCGAGAAATTCTCGCTCCTCGATTTCGAGCAACTCTCTGATTCCATCGCAATGACAAAGCAGATGCTTGACGCGACCGCCGACGACGTCGGTGCCCTCGACATGATCAATCGGGAGATGGGCAATCTTGAACTCCTCCCCGGAGCAAAGTAAAAGCCTTCTGATGCAACGCCGCAGAAGCGGCTAAGTCATGACCCGCGTATCGCCGCAGAGCTTATCGGGCTTACCCCTCTTTGCGTCTTTGCATCTATGCGTTAAAATTATCGATTTCGCGGAATGCGAAAATTTAGCTATGAAAAAAGTTGGAATATTAGCGGGACGCGAGGTCACGTTTCCTGAATCAATTATTAAGAGCATTAATGAGAAAGGCGGCGGCGAGGTCGTTGCCGAGATGGTCGTGGTTGGCGGTATTCGCCTCGACGAACCAATGCGATACGACGTTATCATCGATCGTATTTCGCACGAAGTACCTTATTACCGGGCTATGCTCAAGCGAATGGCGCTTGAGGGCACGTATATTATTAACAATCCGTTTTGGTGGTCGGCCGACGACAAGTTTTTTAACTTTTGCCTCGCCGATAAAATAGGTGTTGCGATCCCAAAGACGGTCCTTCTGCCGCAGCACAGCTACATCAAGGACATCACCAGCGAATCGCTTCGCAACCTCGAGTACCCCATCGACTGGCAAGGAGTTGTCGATTACGTCGGCTTTCCTGCGTTTCTCAAACCCCATGACGGCGGCGGTTGGAAGAACGTGTCTAAGATCCACAACATCGAGGACCTTTTCACCGAGTATAACCAGTCCGGCACACTCTGCATGACCCTGCAGGAAGGCATCGAATACGACCATTTTGTTCGCTGTTATTGCGTCGGCAAGGAAAAGGTCCTGATCATGCCGTACGATCCGTCGAAGCCGTACCTTTCAGGTATGCAGTACGTTGATATCGACGATTATCTGACGCCAGAACTTCACGCCCGCGTCGAGCAGGATGTCAAGACCATCTGCACCGCTCTCGGCTACGATCTCAATACTGTGGAGTTCGCGATCAAGGACGGAGTTCCCTATGCGATCGACTTCATGAATCCGGCTCCTGACGCCGAACTCGCATCGGTTGGCGAGAAAAATCACCGCTGGATCGTCGATAACATGACGGAGTTCATTCTGAAAAAGCTCGAGGAAGGTTGGGACACTCCCGAGTACCGCTGGTCGGCAATGCTCAATCCGCCGGATGCAGCTGCCAAAAAGGCGTAGGTTCTATATCTGCGAAATAAAAATGAAATGCACGGAAAGGCCAATGTGCCGATTTGTGCATTTTTTTGTTTAGGCTTTGAACTATTGAACCACATCCGTCCGACGCGGACGCACCACTCGCTCGGTAGCACCGATCTTTCTGAGTATATTCTCGGCTTCGGTCGAATTGGCGAGTCTCGGCACACTGCGGTTCTCGATCATTATCGGTAGCAATTCGATCGAATCGATAACGGCTCGCGGCCCTGCGTCGCCGCCTTTTCTGACCGAGATGCGCAGCATCAGGCCGGTTCGCGTGTCCGGCCACGGCTGGTCAAAGATGAAATTGCCCAGCGAGTAGAAAATCGGGCGTCCCTTGTATTCGTCAATAGTCTGCACCCAGTGCGGATGAGCACCGATAACGACGTCGGCACCGGCATCGATCGCGGCCTGTGCAAACTCTATCTGCGTCTTGTCCGGTTTTCTCACATATTCGACACCTGCGTGCATTGTCGCGACCACGAGGTCGCTCGCCGCCCTTGCCTTAGCGATCGCGGCCCTAAGTCTGTCGACATCCTCGACCCGGGCTACATAGTCGTTGCGCGCGACACCGCCGTCGTTGATCGACGCGTATGATGCCCCGACAAACCCTATCTTGATCCCGTTAGCCTCGACCACGGCAGGAGTCCATGCTTCCTCCAGGTTGGTCCCTGTTCCCATGTACTTAACCCCGATCTCGTCGAGGAATGCGCGTGTATTCTTGAGCCCGTCGAATAACTGGTCCATCGCGTGGTTATTCGCCAGGTTGACGACGGTGAATTTATGGGCAGCGAGAGCACGCGCATGATCGCGTCGTGCGTTAAAGATAAGGCCTTTCCCTATGCGTTTGTCGTTACCGGAAACAGGAGATTCAAGATTCCCAAAGTTGAAATCCGAGGTTAGAAATTCGTTCTTAAGTAAACTGAATGGATACTCCGCAGAACCCGCACGGTCGGACGCAGCGGCAACACCGCGTGAAAGCATAATATCGCCAACCGCCAGGAATGATGCCTTGCGTTCCGGTTCCGGCTTGGGGATTTGGGCCGAATTTAAAATATCCGGCTGCGTGCCCTGACCGCACGAGAAAAGCAGTGAGACTACGAATAGGAATAGTGTTGCCGAGACCAACCTTGATTTACCCATTGAAACGGACCTTTATCAACAATGTCAAAGCGGTCCGTCAACGCGATCAGTTCCGCTCCCAATGCACACGAAGCACCTTATTTTCGTGCGAAAAATCGTACTCTATCTCGCCATCGTACGCCTTTTTCACCGCATGTCCAAGCCGCTGTGCCAGATGCTCGGTGGTCGTTTCGACGATCAGTTCACCATTATCGTCCCGTCGCTCCATGATGCGCGACAGCGGATTGTCGCGATATGCCTCGTGTTCTTCGTTGGTGATCAGCCCGTTGATCTCGTCTCGATGTTTAACCAGAAATTTGCCGGTCAGAACGAAATAGCCTCCGACGATACCTTCGCGTATCTGCGTACATGCCGGACATGTCGTCCTCTTTAACGGCCTCCAGTGCGAGTGTTTGAGCGAATCGTGAGCAAAATGTCGGGCGACCCAGTGCTTCTCGGTATAGATCGCTCCACATTTATCGCAATATGCGGGCGTGCCGGAGCGCGAACTCGCAAGACTTGCGTTAGATTCGTGGTCGAGTCGCTTTTTGAATGTCTGTGTGGTGTATCGCTTGTTCGAGTTCATTTTGCACCTCCTTGAATGAAGGGAAGGCCGACAGCCCGATAAAGTATCGTTATGCTGTCGGCCGGGGGTAGGATATCTGAAGTTTTCATTTGTGGAACTCTCCCCACGCCTATAAGAATGGCAATACCCGTGCCATCGCCATCGCCGGATAAACATCAAGATTTTCGAGCATTTTTGAAGGAAAGAAAGGTGAGGGGCGCCGAGGTCGCGAGAGATTTCGCATCAAGCGCGAAACTTATCCGCGCATAGGTCACCTCGCCTGGATCCCGAGGTTGCGCATCCGACGGTAAAGATGACTCCGGTCGACCCCCATGTCCTCAGCTGCACGGGCCACATTACCGTCAAATTCGGCAAGTTTATGAAGAATGAACTCCCGCTGATAAGCATCCGTCGCGTCCTTGAACGTGGAAAAGCGGAAACTGCTCGCCGGAATATCGTTCGAAGAGTCCAACTCAGGAAGGTCGGCCGCTGAGATCCTTGTTTTCGACGACATGATCACGATCCTCTCAACGGTGTTCTTGAGTTCGCGGACGTTTCCGGGCCAAGGATATTCCTGCAGCGCGTCAATCGCGTCCTGCTCGAACTCCTTTGGCTGCTTGCCGTAGTCATGCGAGAATCGAAGATTAAAATACTCAACTAAAACGGGCACATCCTCGGCCCTTTCGCGGAGCGGCGGCACCTGAAACGGGATAACGTTCAGGCGGTAAAAAAGGTCAGGGCGGAAATTACCGTTGTCGATCAGGCTCTCGAGCGGCTTATTCGTCGCCGAGATCACGCGCACGTCCACCGCGATCGGAGTATTGCTTCCGACAGGCTCAAATCGCTGTTCCTCAAGCACCCGGAGCATCTTCGCCTGTACGCGCGGAGACATATCGCCTATTTCGTCCAGAAAAAGCGTCGCTCCGTCAGCTATCTCGAACTTCCCTTTCTTCGCCCGCGTGGCGCCCGAGAACGCACCTTTCGCATGGCCAAAAAGCTCAGACTCGACCAACTCCTCAGGGATCGCGGCAGAATTGATCTCAACGAAAGCGGCGCCGCGGCGCTTTGACTGTGCATGGATCGCACGGGCGACCAGTTCCTTGCCCGTTCCGCTCTCACCAGAGATCAGAACGCGGCCGTCCGTCGGTGCAACGATGGAGATCTGCTTTCGAAGAGCACGCATTGCGACAGATTCGCCGACCATCACATACTGCTCCGCTATCTCGCTTTGAAGTTGAGCGTTTGCCAATTCGAGTTGCCGCTGACGAACCGCATTCTTCACGGTAACAACGGTCCGGTCGATACTCAGCGGCTTTTCTATGAAGTCGAAAGCTCCAAGTTTCGTTGATCTGACCGCGGTCTCGATATTTCCGTGGCCCGAGATCATTACGACAGCGGCGTCGCAGGCATCTTCTTTCAACCGCTGTAGCGTCTCGAGTCCATCAATGCCGTCACCCAACCAGATATCTAGCAAAATGCAGGCGTAATTATTGGTCCTGACCCTGTCCAGGCACTCTTCGCCGGACGAAACGGCATCGACGATGAAACCCTCATCCTCGAGCACGCCGCAAAGCGTCTCGCGAATACCTCGTTCATCATCGACTATCAGGATCGAATTCTGCATTCTGTTCAGTTGTTTACCGGCAATTCGATAATAAACTTTGCCCCCTTAGGCTGGTTAGAGACAGCGTTGATACGGCCGTGATGCTCGGTAATTATCCTCTTCACTATCGCCAATCCCAGCCCGGTGCCGCGGCCTTTGGTCGAAAAATACGGGAGGAAAAGCTTCTGCAGATCGCTCGGTGCTATTCCCTTCCCATTGTCGGCGACCTCGGCCACGATCAGGTCTCTCGCCATATCGTGCCGGGCAGTTATCGTAACGGTGCGATCTTGATCTGCATCGGTAAATGCCTCGACCGCATTGCTAATTAGATTAACAAATACGCGCTTAAGCTGCTCTACGTCCTGCATGATCTCGGGCAGGGCTCCATTCTCAGAAAACTTAATAACGATACCGGGAAACCGCCCTTCGAAACCGGCGACCGATTGGCGGATCACTTCGGTCAGGTCACCCGGCACCAAATGCGTCTCGGGAAGCCTCGCGAATTTCGAGAATTCGTCCACCATCATCTTGAGCGAGGCGACCTCTCGAAGGATCGTCTCGGTGCTCTCGTGAACGACATCCCCGACCGGCCCGCGGTCGTCGATCCGCTTACCGCCGCCATTCTCAACGTGGCCGCTTCGCTCGAACCGCCGCGCTATCCTCTCCGCCGAAAGCTGGATCGGCGTAAGCGGATTTTTGATCTCGTGCGCCATTCGGCGGGCCACCTCTTGCCATGCTGACGCCCGCTGTGCCGCGATCAACTCTGAGAGGTCCTCGATCACCAGAACGACGCCGCCATCGGCCGGCAACGAGCTTGCGGTAATTGCAACTGTCCGCTCGTCGTTTTCACCGCCGGCTCTTAATGTCGTTTGATCGGACGCATGGCCAACGCGGCGTGCCCGGTTCACCAGTCGCTCCATCGCATCCGCTTCCCCGGCGGCCGCGATCTCCTCAAGCGTCAGTTCTTTATTCTTCTCCAAGCCGAGAATGTGGATAGCCGCTCCGTTTATAGTACTGATCCTACCCAGCCGATCAAACGAGATCACGCCCGTCGGCAGGCTGTCCAGCACTGTTTCTATGTATCGCCGACGCTCGGTCAATTCGGCCGAATTCGCATCGAGGCGAGCCGACATCTCATTGAACGCGTTCACCAGGATCGCTAGTTCATCCTCAGCAAGTACATCGACTCGATGGCCGAGATTGCCTTTTGCGATCTCGCCCGCTCCCTCGGCAAGAGCCTTAATCGGTGCCGTAATGCCGCGCGCCACATAAAATGCGATCCACGAAGACGCAAAAATTAGCAAAAACGTCAACACTCCCAACGTCAGCAGCCCGATACGCCGGATCGTGAACTGCTGTTGGCCCAGGCGGTCGAGTTCGGCAAGCGATTTGTCGGCCGTTTGCTCAATGTAGGCCGAACTTATCGGGTCCGGTACGATCATTAGGCGGCGTCCGCCGGTCATTCGTGCCACAGACGCGTCCAATCCCTTGCCGTCGCGGAATATCGGGTCCGTGTCTTTTCCCGAGCGAAAGATCTCAATGATCTGCCGCAATTCGCTTTGCAGGTCATCCGGCACGACTCGGTCGGAAGCGGCCTCGAGTTGACCATCCGCCGCGACTATCTCTATATGAGCCAGACGGCCGGCCTCACCGATCCTTGCAATGTCAGTTTCCGTCGGGGCCTTGTTTGCAAGCGTCTCGGCAAGCATACGTGCCGCCCCGTCAAGTCTCGCGACGCGGTCCTCGACCGAGGATTGCTGCAGGTCCCGCGCGCCTCGGATCACGTTTTGGGGTATCTGTGAGAACCATCGCTCGAGGGCCCGGTTCATGAAGAGATACGAGAACACCGCCATAGCGATTATCGGCAGCAGGCTCAGGGCAAAGAAATAGATCAGGAGCCGCGTTTTGATCTGCGCACCCAGCTCGAAGGTACGCCGCTCGCGGACGAGCTTGATGATGCTTCTTAGAAAGATGAAGCCGAATATTATGAACGCGACAAAATTGAGCGACGAAAGAGCATAGAGCAGCAGCAGGTCGCTAGACGATTCGATCGTAAACGTCTTCCAAAGGTTGGTCGACTGCAAAATGACCAGCATCGCCAGTGACGCGACCATCAGAGTTCCGATGATCCATGGCATTTTGCGGCGTTTTGGCTTGGCTGTATCAGGCTCCACGTGAGAGAGTTTAGCATATCTCGCAGACTGCGAATGGCCCGCTTTGCCGGTACTCAGCCCATCCGCTATGATCTAGCGACGAGTAATATGAGAACTGTCTTTATCGACGATCATGGCCGAATTCGCAGCGGCTGGCGAGCCCTGCTCTTCCTCCTGGTGTTCCTCGTAATCTCGGGGATCGGGATCGTCTCGGCGTTGGCCGTGATTGCCCAATTTCCCTTCGGCGAAGGTGCCGGCGGATTCCTCCCGTTAATTATTCCCTTCTCGATCTCGTCGGTAGCATCGATCTTGCTCGGTTGGCTTTTTGGTAAATGGCTCGACGGCGTGCCGTTCAATGCGCTCGGCTGTTCATTCTCTGAAGGATGGATAAGGAATCTCATTGTCGGCTGCGTCATTGGTTCGGTCGCGTTCGCATCAGCCGTGATCATCGCGGTGATGTCAGGCGGAATGAGCCTCACGCTCAATCGGGAATCGCCCGCGTCGGCTATAACGGCGACGCTGTTGACCACTCTAATAATTTTCATCGTGGGAGCCGCGTCGGAAGAGACCCTTTTTCGAGGCTACCTGCTGCAAACATTCACTCGATCGAGAGCGGTCGTGATAGGCGTCGGCTTTACATCCCTACTATTTGCTCTCGCACACAATGGCAATCCCGATGCAAGCCGCATGTCGTTGCTGAACACCCTGATCGCGGGCATATGGTTTGCAGCCGCCTACCTAAAGACGCGTGACCTCTGGTTCCCGTTCGGCGTACATCTCGCGTGGAATTGGCTTCAGGGGCCTGTGTTTGGGATCAACGTCAGCGGGATCGCCCAGTTCAGCCCTGACCCTGTGATGCGGGCAACAGACGCCGGGCCTGCTTGGCTCACCGGCGGTTCCTACGGCATAGAGGGTGGCGTGGCGTGCACGCTCGCCCTGCTTATCTCTATCGGAGTCATATATTACCTGCCGGGATTGGCGCCAAGTGAAGAAATGCTCGCCATGTCTGAAACCACAGACTAAACCACAAGACCCGATTGCGGCTGCAAATGGTTGATGGAATCAAGAATCGCATCCTACGCGATCTGAATCTTAAAGCTTATATCCACCGCCCGTGCAGAGTGGGTAAGCCGCCCGACCGATATTAGGTCAACGCCGGCCTCGGCGTACAAGCGAACCCGGTCGAGGTCCATGCCGCCCGACGCCTCGATCATAACGCTCGGGTTCAGCGAGCGTGCCATCTCGACAAGTTTCGCCGCTTCGTCGGGAGTCTGATTATCGAGCATAACGATCTCAGCACCTGCATTTATCGCTTCGCGAAGCTGCGCCCAATTTGAGATCTCAACCTCGATCTTGTGAAGATGGCCGACCTTGTCCTTAGCGGCGCGGACTGCCTCGGTAATACCGCCGGCGAGTGCGATGTGGTTGTCCTTGATCAGGACGCCGTCATCGAGGCCCATTCGATGGTTCTTGCCACCGCCAACGGTGACTGCGTACTTTTCGAGAAGCCGCAGCCCGGGCGTCGTCTTGCGTGTATCGACGATCTGTGCACCTGTTCCCTCCACGGCCCTGACGTACTGCCGAGTAAGGGTCGCAATGCCTGACATCCGTTGGATCAAATTCAATGCAGTACGCTCGCCAACGAGTAAGACGTCGGCATATCCCTTGAGAGTAGCGAAAACGGTTCCCTCCTCGATCTCGTCGCCTTCAGTAAAGGTCGTCTCTATTTCACCGCCGTCAGGGTCAAGGTGAAAGAACACCGCCTCGGCAACATCGAGACCGCAAAGCACCAGATATTCTTTAGCCAAAAATCGTCCGATACCGCGCGTGTCCGCAGGTACAGTAGCCGTAGTAGTAATGTCGCCGCGGCCAATATCCTCAGCAAGGAATTCTCCGACCGCATGCATCACATCTCCGCTTTCAAGCCAGTTCATATGCATAATCATACGGAACGAATGGCCCGTGTCAACATATGCTCCCGACAAGGTTTTTACTTTTTGACATTCGCAGCCACAGACTGTAAACTCCCGTTTTCCCGCGATAAAAAGAAACGAAGGAGAATCTTGTGAAGACCAGAATATTTGTATTTGTAGCTCTCGCCGCATTCGCCGCGGCCTGCAGCTTTTCGACCGCGAACATGAGCAGCTTTAAGACCTCGAAAGATAAAGAGGGTAAGACCGAAGCGACCAGCTTTAAGGCAGGCGAAACGCTATATGCTAATGCCGTGATCTCAAACAGCATGAGCAAGACCACGACCAAGATATGGCTCCAGGATGACAAGGGCAAGGCCATCCCAGGAAGCGAGGTAAAGATCGATCTCGCGTCGAGCGGTACCGCTAATTACTCACTGCCGATTCCTATGAGCGTCCCCGGAGGCAAGTACACCGTGTTTGCGGACATGCTCGATGAGAAGGGTGAAAAGAAGGACAGCAAGTCGGTCGCTATTACGATCGAAGCAGCTCCTGCTCCGCCGCCCGCGGCAGCCGACGATAAGGATTCGGACGACGACAAGGGCACGGATACGCCAGCCGGTAAAGACAACGATAAATAACCGTCTTTTTGAAACCGATCGAAAGAGCGGAAAGGCTACGGCCCTTCCGCTCTTTTTTGTTTACACTTGGCCAATTTAGGCGAGTGATGACAAGTTTTCGTTTAGTGTCGCTACTTGTGACTCCAACTCTGTCGACCGCTCACGCAATGCCTCGACCTTTTCTGCGGGAGCACGCTCGACGAAATTCGCGTTTCCTAGCTGCCCGTCGAGCCGCGACTTCTCTTCTGTAAGTTTGGCGATCTGGCTATTGAGGCGTTCGCGTTCCTTTTCGAAGTTGATAAGACCTTCGAGCGGGACGGCGACAGACGCGTCGTTCGTCACCGCCTTTGCCGAGGCTCTAGGAACGTCAAGTTCATTTGAGATCGTGAGTTTCTCTGCGCGTGCGAGCTTGAGAATCTGAGCTTCGTTATCTCGAAACACTTGCTGGAAATCGGCATTAGCCGCAATATGGACATCGAATTTTATCGAAGGCGAAATATTCATCTCGCTGCGAATATTTCGCACCTTCTTGATGACGTCGATCACTGCACTCATTTCGCTTTCCGCCGCTTCGTCGATAGCTGAAGCATCACCCGGCGGAAACTTCGTGAGCATGATACTGGCACCGGCCTTTGAGTAGACGGGATTGTTCAAAGCCGATGACGTGCCCGGCAGCTTCAGCCAGAGTTCCTCGGTTAGATACGGCATGAAAGGATGGAGCATCCTGAGAGCGATCTCAAGTATCGTGATGATACGTGTCGTCGCCTCAACATCGCCCGCGTTGATCTCGTCTTTCTTAAGTTCGATATACCAATCGCAAAAATCGTCCCAGAAAAAGTGATAGAGCAGAGACACCGCCGTGTGGAACTCGTATTTGTCGAGTGCCTTGTTCAGGTCAAGTGCCGTTCGGTTAAGGCGAGAAATTACCCATCGGTCGGCAAGCGACAATCCGTCCGCCATCAAACTTGAGTGGTCGAGTTTCGCACCTTCACTGTTGAGAAGCGAGAAACGCGTCGCATTCCATATCTTATTCGCGAAGTTACGATATGTCTCGATCAACAGATCGTTCCACTTGATGTCTGCTCCGGTCGCGATCGACGCGAGATAGATACGCGTTGCGTCAACGCCGAATTTGTCAAACATCTCGATCGGATCTACGCCGTTGTTTCGCGATTTTGACATCGGCTTTCCGTCCTTGCCGAGAACGGTTCCTGTAATGACGCAATCTCGAAAAGCCGTCTTATCGGCAAATTTCTTGGTGAGCATCATCATTCGCGAGACCCACAGGAAGATTATGTCGCGGCCCGTTACGAGAACATCGGTCGGCAGAAAGGTCGCAAGATCGTCCGTTTCTGTTACGTCGCCGTTCCATCCGAAAGTAGAAAATGCCCACAGGCCCGAAGAGAACCATGTATCGAGCACGTCGCCGTCCTGTCGCAGCTCCTTGCCCCCGGCTTTTTCCCGAGCCTCGTCTGCCGTACGCGCGACGTAAATATTTCTGTCGTCGTCGTACCAAGCCGGGATCTGATGTCCCCACCAAAGTTGCCGGGAAATGGTCCAATCTTTCAGATTTTCGAGCCATGCGGTGTACACCTTTTCGTGCGGCACCTGAGGTGAAAAATGCGGTGAGCCCTCGGTCCGCATCAGTTCGAGAGCGAGGTCGCGCATCTCATCCATCTTGACAAACCACTGCTCTGAAAGAATGGGTTCTACGATCGTCTTGCAGCGTTCGCAGATAGGCAGCGTGATCTCGTAATCCTCAACCTTTTCGAGCAGCCCTAGTTCGTCAAACATCGCGACGACCTTTTCCCTGGCAGCAAAACGGTCCATACCGTCAAACTCCGCTCCGGCGGCGGCATTCATAGTGCCGTCGTCGTTCATTATCAGGAGTTGCTCGAGATCGTGACGCTGGCCGATCTGGTAATCGTTCGGATCATGGGCCGGCGTAACCTTGACGGCCCCGGTTCCGAATTCGGCTTCGACAAATTCGTCCGCGACGATAGGTATCGCGCGGTTGGTGAGCGGCAGAGCGATCGTCTTCCCGACGAGGTCCTTATATCGCTCATCAGACGGATTAACCGCGACCGCCGTATCACCCAGCATCGTCTCGGGCCGTGTGGTCGCGACTGTGAGCGTTCGGTCGGTGCCGACTATCGGATACTTGAGATAAGTGAGCTTGCCGTCCTTTTTGGTCTCTTCCTTTACTTCGAGGTCCGATAGAACGGTCTTGTCTTTCGGACACCAGTTCACAATGCGAAGGCCGCGATATATCCAGCCTTCCTCGTAAAGCGTGCAGAAAACGTTGCGAACCGCCAACGAAAGGCTATCGTCCATCGTGAAGCGATGCCGCGACCAATCGACTGAAGCCCCTTCGCGGCGCATCTGCTCGGTGATGGTATTTCCGTACTGCTCTTTCCACTTCCAGCAGCGGCGAAGAAAATCCTCGCGGCCGATGTCGAGCGGCGACTTGTTCTCGTCCTTTCTGAGCTGCTCGACCACCTTTCTTTGAACCGAAATGCCCGCGTGATCCGTTCCGGGCAGCCAAAGCGTCCGATATCCCTGCATGCGCTTCCAACGCGTCAACACGTCCATGATCGTGTGCTGTAGAGCGTGGCCCATGTGCAGGCTGCCCGTAACGTTAGGCGGAGGAATTACGATCGAATACGGCTTTGCTTCCGGATCTTCATTGATCTCGGGAGCAAAGAACCCGCTCTCTTCCCAACGCTTGTAGTGACTTTCCTCAGCGACTTTAGGGTCGTAGGCCTTTGCTAATTCCATAAATGCTCTTTCGGCAAAAACTTTATTCTAAAACAAAACCGGCCAGCTTTCCTCTTGCGAAGCTAACCGGCCGGCCGTTCCAATAGAAAATAGGTCTCAATCCTTCCGGCTGCTCGTATCCAGGGCTTCGCGAATCAACTTTTCCGCGATCTGCGGGACCGTCTCCAACGCGACCTCGCGAATAACACGATCAGACAACCGCTCGACGACCTTTTCGGCGATCAGGTTTATCATCTCCGGTGATAATTGCGACATCATGATCTCGCCGCCGGGCTGCTCTTCCTCGACATCGGGCCAAACCTCCGGTTCGGCTTGTTCCTCGAGAGTTTCCGCCGGCTGTTCGATAGCGGTCGGTCCCTCGGAATCAGCGGATCCGTCGGCATTGCTCGTCCCATGGGTAAGCTCCGTCAAGGTGTCGGAGCTTTCGCCCTCCGTGCTCTGTGGCTCGGCCTCTTCTATTTCTCCACTGACTGCTTCCGCCATTGACGTAGGCTCGTCGGTGATTCGCTCCAACACAGCTTCACTCGCGGGACTGACATCCTCGTCCTCTACCGGCGTCTCCTCAAAAACAAAGCGAGGTTCGAATGTTGTCTGCTGCGGCTGCGGTTGAGGTGCCCGGCTTTCTAATACCACCGACTCAGGGGACCAGTCGAATTCCTTAGACATTTCCACTGTTTCCGGAACATCAGCAGGCGGAATGTGCTCAGAAATATTATGCGGAAACGCTTCCGCCGGGAACGTCGCCTCGATCATCTCGTCATCCAGCGCCGTGTCACCCAGAACATCGTCCACGGTGTCGTACTCGTCGATCTCGACCGTGTTCGCGAAGCTGCTGCGGTAAAGGTCTTCAATGTCCTCTGTTTCGGGCCCTGGTGATCCGCTGCCGTCCACTTTCTCGGCGAAGGCGTCTGCGGTGAACTGATCGATCGTCGCCTGCTCTGCTCCACCCGCGGCAGCAGCCGCCGCCTGTGGCGACAGTAGGTCTTTGACACGGGCGACAAGGTCCCGGATCGAGTGAAATGGCTTTGTGAGGAATCCGTCAGCCCTCGCGCGTTCAGCAGCAGACTGGTCAAACGGCTCGAAAGAACCGACGAGCAGCAACACCGGAATGTGCCGCGTCGCATCGTCAGCCTTGATCATCTCGCATATCTGATAGCCGCTCGTACCTTCGAGGCCGACATCAACGAGGACGATGTCGGGCTGGATATCGACGAATCTCTGCATCGCCGATTCGGCATCGCCGACGGCGGTAACGTCAATACCTTCGTCTGCAAAGGTAAGTTCGACGACCTTTCGGATCGTCACAGAATCATCGGCGAGAAGAAGCTTGGGGCGGCTCACTTTTTCCTATTCTCCTAAAAACTGCATTAAGGCGGCGCACTTTTCCGCGTTTGGCGATTCTAACAAATTCAGGCTATCAACCGCTAACTGAAACAAGTTCTCCGGCGAGTCCGATAGCGGCGGCCATGCTCGAGGCATCGGCACACCAGCGTCCTGCGATATCGTATGCCGTTCCGTGGTCTACTGAGGTCCGGATAAGCGGAAGCCCAAGCGTCACATTGACGCCGGAACCGAACGCCAGCGATTTGACAGCTATCGTCGCCTGATCGTGATAAAGTGCGAGGACTGCGTCGAAATCACCCTTGTGCCCTCTCAGGAAGACAGTGTCGGGCGCGTAAGGGCCCGAAACATCGACTCCCAACTCGGTCCGACAATACTCGATTGCCGGCGTGATCTCATCCCGCTCCTCCGAGCCGAACATCCCGCCCTCTGAAGCATGCGGGTTGAGCCCCGCGACCGCGATCCTGATCTTTCGCCTCAACAGTCCCGAGAGCGTCCGATCTGAAAACGAGATCTTGTCGATGATGGCATCCTTCTTTACCCGTTGGATCGCATCGGTCAGTGAAATATGGGTCGATAGCAGGACTACCCTCAGATTTCCGGCAAAGAAACTCATCGAGAATTCGTCGGTATGAGTCAGCTTCGCCAGAAACTCTGTGTGTCCGGGATAGTGAAATCCGCCGAGAGCGATAGCCCTCTTGCTTATCGGTGCCGTCGCAATCGCATCGATCCGAGCCTCGTTCCATAGGATCACGGCCGCCTCGATATACTCTGCCGAGGCTCGGCCCGTCTCTGCCTGATCACGGCCCATCTCGAACTCATCGTTAAGATTCTTAAGGTCAAATACCTCAATTCCGTCATCGGGGCCGTGATCACCGGTAAGATCAGTGATCTCAAGCGGCAGTGCGTGTTCACGCACAAGCGAACGCAGGTGAGCCGCGTCGCCTATGACCACACAACGATTAGCTGTCCTCAAATCCGCGTCGAGGAGCGACTTGAGCACGATCTCGGGTCCAATACCCGCTGCATCGCCCATTGTAATCCCGATTACGGGCCTCTTTGTTCCCGAACTCATATGAATAGGATAACCCCAAACAAACGAATAGCGAACAACTTTCGCTGTCCGCTATCGCTCAAACACCTTCCAACAAAACTAATCCGCCTGACGACGCATAAATGTAGGAACGTCCATATTCTCAACCGGCTGAAGGTCATCGGGCAGGATGATCTCGCTCGGTTTTACCGGCGTATGGGCCGGTGCGCCGACCGCACGTGCCTCGGGAACCCTCGGCGTGGTCGGGACCTTGCCCTCGGCAACCGAATCAAATCCCGTCGCGATCACCGTGATGCGGATCTCGTCACCCATGTCCTCGCGAATTACGCTGCCCCAGATGATATCTGCCTGATCGTCCGCCTCGGACTCGATCATACCGATCGCGTCCTCGACCTCGCCGAGGACCATATTCGGCCCGCCGGTAACGTTGATCAGTGCCGCCTTGGCTCCCTTGATCGAGTTTTCCTCGAGAAGCTTGTAGTCGAGTGCGGCACGCATCGCCTTCGAGGCCGATTCGTCACCCTCGCCCTTGCCGATGCCCATAAGAGCGACACCCTTGCCACGCATTACGGTTGTCACATCGGCAAAATCAAGATTGATGATTCCGGGAGTAATGATCAGGTCGGTAATACCGCGAACGGCCTGAAGCAGTACGTCGTCGGCCCGTTTGAACGCCTCGACGATCGTTATCTTTTCCTCGACCTCGCGAAGTTTCGAATTCGGGATGGTCAGCAGTGTGTCCACACAGCCGCGAAGGTCCGCGAGGCCCTGCTCGGCCTGCGCCATTCGCTTTTTGCCCTCGACCGTGAAGGGCTTGGTGACGACAGCGACGGTCAATGCACCAAGTTCGATAGCGAGCGACGCAACCACCGGGGCTGCACCGGTACCGGTACCGCCGCCAAGTCCGGCAGTGACAAACACCATGTCCGAACCTTCGAGCACGTCAAGCAGTTTTTCGTGATCCTCCAACGCTGCCTGACGGCCGATCTCCGGGTTCGAGCCGGCACCGAGGCCTCGCGTCGATTTGCTCCCGAGTTGGATCTTCATCGGCGCCTTCGATGCGTTGAGTGCCTGTAGGTCAGTGTTCGCGACGATGAACTCGACGCCCTTGATGCCTGCGTCGATCATCCGGTTGACGGCATTGCTGCCGCCGCCGCCAACGCCGATCACCTTGATGCGAGCTCCCGTTATTGGCGGCTCGTCGATGAACATTTTGATACCGTTAGTCGATGTCTGAAGGTCGTCCATTGCAATAAAGTTTCCCATATCGGAAATACCGATCTCTTACTAATAAAGCGGATTTTTAGGGTTGCCGCGAAACAACAAGATATAGTGCTAACGGGCTAACAGCATACAACGATTTGCGATAAAAATCCAAACGCAAATGTTACATTTATCTAAACCGGTCACGAAAACTTCCAAACCACTCAGCCACTCGTCGCGCCGACGATCTGCCGCCGCTTTGGCCGCTGCGGATCTGCCCGCGCATCGACACAAGAGCGAGTCCGCAGGCTGTCGCCCATTGAGGCCCCTGGACCTCTCCGGCGAGGCCGCCGACTAGGGACTGTTCCAGATAACCAACCCGCGTCGGGGCGTCAAAGACCTGTTCCGCGATCTCGGCCAAACCGCGAACCAATGCACCGCCGCCAGTCAGGAAAACCCCACCGGAGATCTGGGCCTTTGCCGCGGCTGTTTCGCGCGCAACATGCTGCATCAGTTCAACGGCTCGCGGCTGCATAATGTCGCAAAGGATCTCCATCGAGAGGTCGCGAGTCTCATTTCGCCCGAACGGCACGATCTCGATCACACCGTCCAGTTCCTCTGGGTCGAGCAGAAACTTTGCCACGCAGCCCCAGTTGTGTTTGATCTTATTTGCCTCGGGTATAGAAACGCGAAGGCCTGTCGCGATGTCCTTGGTAAAGAGCATGCTGCCGAACGGAAAAACGGCCGTGTGTTGTACCGCTCCCCTGCCAAAGATCATTAGGCTAGTGATCTCGGCACCCATATTTACGATCGCGCATCCGTATTCCTTATCATCGTCGGTCAGGACGCTCTCGGCAGCCGCGAGAGGCTCGAGAATAAGTGTCTCGACGTTCACGCCCGCCTTTGTCACGGCCTTTTCGAGATTCTGCCGAGCGGCGCTCGGACTCGTGATAACGTGAACAAGTGCCTCGAGACGAGACCCATTCATTCCAACCGGCTCCGTAATGCCGTCCTGGCCGTCAACGATGAATTCCTGCGGCAAACGGCTGACGATCTCCCAACCCGGCGTCAAGGGCATCGCACTCGCACTGTCGATAGCCCGCTCGATATCCTCGTCGGTGATCTCCTTTTCAGGGCCTGCAACAGCGACCACGCCGTTCTTATTCTCTCCGCGAAGGTGCTCGCCCGACAGATTCACTGTAGCGTGACTGACATCAAGGCCCGAAACGCGTTCGGCCTCGCCGACCGCTTTCCTGATCGATTCGGCAACTGCCTCGGTCGATGTGACGACGCCGCGGCGAAGCCCCTTTGACTCGGCTTCGCCAATACCGACGATGTTCATCACGCCGTCGGCAGACGGCTCGCCTATGACACATCGAACGCGGCTCGTCCCGATATCGAGTCCTACTGCTTGTATTTCACTACTCATTGCCTGGATCCAAATATGTGATCACGGGCGAAACGCCCTCTGAATTTACCGATCTGACCTTTGAACCTTTGCCGCTGACCGCCTCGATCGCCGTCCGCAGGCTCTTACCGAGCTCGTCGCGTGAGAGCGTCACCGTGATCGGACGCCCCGAATCTTCAATGAGAGCGATCGGATCGCGAGGGTTGGAGAGGTTGACCTCTTTGACCCGCGACACCAGATCGAACTGCTTCCACTCATCAAGCATCTTCTTGTAGATCTTGATCCTTGCGATGTTATCCGGCGTCGCTTTTTCGGTCTTGGATTCGTCCCAGCCTTGCATTGCGAATGGAAAATTCTTATCCGCTGCGGTCGCCTTAACTAAAAGAACGGCCTCGCCATCCACCAGGTAATCGCCCGAGCTCATCTTCACGACCGCCGCGGGCACACGCTCGACGACGTCGACGCGAATGCCTGCCGGCAGTGCACGCGAAACCGAGACGGTTTTAACGAAGGGGAACTTCTCGATCTTAGCCTTTATCTCGCCAAGGTCTGCGTTCCATACGCCGGGTTTCTCAACCTCCGAAGCAACGATCCGCCTGATATCCTCTACCGCAGTTCGGTCGGTCCCGCGAATATCGATCGAGCGAACGCCGAAGAATTTTGAGTCGGTGGCGTTGCGATAAAAGGTGAATCCAAAGACCGCAATACATGCGATCAGGATCCCGCTGATCAGCAGAGGAATGCCAAAGCGGCCGATGCCTTGCACCGCTGACTCGCGCCGAACACGCGACGAAGTCTTTCGGGCTCGCAACTTCGTCGAGCCGGCACGTGACTTTGCTGTTATCTTCTTCTTCGCCATCGTGGGGCTACTCGCCGCTCTTCAACTTCTCTAGGATCTCATCTGACAGCCGAGTGACACTGCCAGCTCCAAGCGTTATTACCAGATCGCCCGGCTTGAGGTCAGGGACGACACGCTCGGTTGCGGTCTCAATATCGCCAATGTAGGTCACATCCTTATGGCCGAATTTCTTTATGTTCTCGGTCAGCACTTCTGCTGTGACCCCCTCGATCGGGGCTTCGCTCGCGGCGTAAATATCGAGGATGTAAACAACGTCCGCGTTGTTGAAGGCAACGACAAAGTCGTCCATAAGTTCCTGCGTGCGTGTGTAACGGTGCGGCTGGAAAACAACGACCGTCCGCTTGCCGCCAGAGCTATTCTTTGCGGCCGAGAGCGTCGCCACGATCTCTGTCGGATGGTGGCCGTAGTCGTCAACGACAGTAATTCCGTTGACCTCGCCCTTGAACTGGAACCGGCGGTTAGCATTCCGGAAACCTTTGAATGCCTCGGCGATCTTTTCGAACGGGACATCAAGCTCGAGTGCCACTGCGGTCGCTGCTAAAGCGTTGTAAACATTGTGCTTGCCCGGCACCGGAAGCTCGATCTCGCCAAGTTCGCGTCCGCGCTTCGACACCATGAAGGTCGATCCGAACGTCTCGTTGTAACGAATGTCTTTTGCCGAAACGTCCGCCTGTGCGGTCAGTCCGTAGGTGACGCGGCGACGTTTGATCTGCGGGATGATCAATTGAACATTCGGGTCGTCAAGGCAAATGATGGCAGCACCGTAGAACGGGACCTTATTAACAAAATCGGTGAAGCACTGAACGACGTCGTCCATGCCCTTGTACGACTCCATGTGTTCCTTGTCGATGTTGGTCACGACCGCGATGGTCGGATAAAGCATCAGGAACGAGCGATCGCTTTCGTCCGCCTCGGTAACGAACCAGTCGGACTGCCCGAGCTTAGCGTTCGAGCCCAGGGCGGCCACGACGCCGCCGACAACTGTCGTCGGATCGACACCCGCATAGCCAAGTATCGTCGCGATCATAGATGTCGTAGATGTTTTGCCGTGCGTACCTGAGACCGCGACCGCATACGGCTTGAGCGTCATCAATTCAGCGAGCATCTCGGCTCTCGGGATCACGGGTATGCCGCGTTCCTTGGCCTCGACCACCTCGGGGTTGTCCTCTTTGACGGCAGACGAGTACACGACGACCTGAGCATCCTGAACGTTTTCCGCCGAGTGCCCTTCGGCAATGCGGACCTTGAAGAGGTTCTCCAGTCGATCGGTGTTCTTAGACCTCTTGGCGTCCGAGCCAGAAACGACAAAACCCAGGTTGCACAGCACCTCAGCAATGCCGCTCATACCTATACCGCCGATCCCGATAAAATGAATTCTTTTTACGTGTCTAAACATATCAACTACTCAACGCAAAGGCGCGAATTTCGTCGTTGCCCATCTACGACTTTGCGTTAAGATTACTCAAACGCTGTCTTTCAATTTCTCAATAATGTCAGCCGTGGCCTTGGCCGCGTCCGGACGGCCGAGATCACGTGCGGCGGCTTCCATCTCGTTAACAGTCTCGGGCGATTCGATCAGCTTCTTGATCTCGCCTGCCAGCACCTCTCCGTTGAGGTCCTGCTGCAGTACCATCTTTGCCGCACCGACGCGTTCGAGAGCCTCGGCATTCTTTCGCTGGTGGTCGTCGGCGGCCAGCGGGAACGGCACCATCAACGCGGCCTTTCCGGCAGCCGAGACCTCAGCACATGTCGTCGCCCCCGCCCGGCAAATAATCAGGTCCGCCTTGCCAAATTCGACGAAAATGTCCGAAATGAACGGCCGTACATCCGCACTTGCAAACTTCGAACCCGCATACACGGCCTCGATCTTCCCAAAATCGGCCTCGCCCGTCTGATGCGTGATAGTCAGCCTGCCCTCAAATTCCGATAGGTGTTCAAGAGCGTCAGCCATTGCGTTATTGATCGCCCTCGCACCCTGCGAACCGCCGAAAATAAGTACGTGAAAAGTCTCTCCGCGTTCCTTTGGCGCGACAGTAAAAAACTCCTCTCGCACCGGATTGCCGGTAACAACACCCTTCTTGCCAAAGAAGGGCATGGCTTCTTCGAATGTCAATGCCGCGCTGTCAACAAACCTAGCAAGCTGCCGATTGGTAAAGCCCGGTAAGGCATTCGAGTCCATCACCAAGGTCGGCACGCCCATGATCGCCGCCATCAACAATACCGGGCCTGAAACATAACCACCTGCACCGACGACGACGTGAGGCCTAAACTGTCGGATGATCTTTCTCGCTTCCAGGAAGCTCTTCGGCAATACGGTCAGGCCTTTGACCTTTCCCATCAACCCGACGTTCTTGAGCCCGGCGCTGTTTATCAGCGAAAGCTGAAAGCCATTTTCCGGCACGATGCGTACCTCGAGCCCGCGAGCAGTTCCAACGAAGAGAATTTCGTTCTCAGAATCGCGGGCCATCAATTCCTTGGCGACCGCGATCCCGGGGAAAATGTGTCCACCGGTCCCGCCGGCGGCAATGAGTACCTTCATGTCCTTTTCAACCTAGGCCATTCGGCTGCGACGCCGGTAAACCTTGGCCTTTGAGCGTTCGCCGACAAATGCTTCGCTACCGGCGTAACGCGAAATATTCAGTAAGATGCCGACACCGATCAGTGTTACCACGACCGAAGATCCGCCGTACGAAATAAACGGAAGCGGAATTCCCTTAGCCGGCACCATCGATGTAACGACGCTAATGTTAAATAGCGCCTGAACGATGATCCCCGTAACAATGCCGATACCCAGCAGCATCCCAAACCTGTCCGGCGCCATGACCGCGGCGCGCGCGCCTCTCCACAACAATAATCCGAACGTGATCACCACGGCCAAAGTTCCGACCAGGCCGAGCTCCTCGCCGACGACCGAGAAGATAAAATCGGAATACGGATACGGCAGATAAAAGAGCTTCTGATGGCCTTTCGCAAACCCCTCACCGAAAACCCCGCCCGACCCTATCGCGTAAAGCGACTGCACGACCTGATAGCCCTCGTCGTCCGCGTATTTATACGGATCAAGGAATGCCATAATGCGCTCGACACGCCACGGAGCGAAGATGATGGCTCCGAGGCCGATCAGGAAAAGCACCGCCCCGACGGCCCCGATGTGGGCGATCTTGGCACCGGCGGAAAAATAGACCGCCGCAAATATCGCGCACAGGACCATCGTCGTACCAAGGTCCTTTTCTGCGAACACGAGCCCGCCTAACAAACCGAGGCCAAGCAGGCAAGGTAATACCGTCTGTTTGATATCACCGACGACATCCTCTTTTTTGGTCAGCCAATAGGCAAGGAAGATCGGAAGCGCGATCTTTGCCAGTTCCGATGGCTGAAACGAATAGCCCGAGATCCTGATCCAACGCCTTGCGCCGTTGATCGGTGGGAACGCAAACACCGCTCCGAGCAGCAATATTGCGACGAGCACGATAGCGATAACGACCCAGGTCTTTTGATACAAGTGGTAGTCTATCTTGCTGACGATGAACATCGACGCCAGCCCAATAAGCGTGAAGGCTGCCTGCTTGAAAAAATATGTGTACTGGCTCGCACTGTCTGATTCTTTTAGCGAGAACATTGCCGACGCGCTGTACACCATCATCGCGCCGAAAAGCGCGAGTGCCGCGGCAATGCCAAACATGAACCAATCTGTGCGATTTTCCTGCATCAATCGTTGTGCTCCGCCGCTTCTGCAGCCGAAGTTGTTCTCTCACTTAATGAATGGACCGCCTCCTTGAATATCTTTCCTCGCTCCTCAAAGCTCATGAACATATCAAAGCTTGCGCATGCCGGAGCGAGCAGAACGCAGTCACCGCTTTCTGCAGCTGCAAGTCCTTTTGCTACAGCGTCTTCCATTAAATTAGCTCGAACGATCGCGGCATGTCCCGCAAGCTGTGCCTCGATATTGTCGGCGTCCTCGCCGATCAGGATAAGCGACCTTACCGACGATTCGATCAGCGGAATTAGCGGTGCGTAAGGTGCATTTTTTCCACGGCCGCCGAGTATCACAACAGTTTTTCCTTCACCGCCGCTTAACGCCTCAAGCGCCTTCGAAGTGGCGTCGACAGAGGTTGCCTTTGAGTCGTTATAGAATTTTACGCCGTTGATCTCGGCGACGAATTCGATTCGGTGCTCGACGCCCTTGAATTCCCTCACAGTCTCGCGCATTGAATCAGGCGAGGCACCGCATGCAAGCCCAGCGGCGAATGCCGCCAGCACGTTCTCGACATTGTGCAGGCCGCGAAGAAAGATCTCCTCCCGCGTCGTCAGTACCCTTTCCTTGCCATTAGCACGGCATATTAGTTCGTTCCCGCGAAGGAACAGTCCCTCGTCCAACTCGCGAACTATGCTGAACATCACCACATTCGCCCGCAGCCCGCTTGCCCAACTCGCCGTTATATCATTGTCGGCATTAAGGATAGCGACGTCCTCGGGCGTCTGGTTCATGAAAAGGCGGTGCTTTGCCAGCGCGTAATCCTGGAACGAATCGTAACGGTCCAGGTGATTTGGCGTCACGTTGAGACAGATCCCGACATTCGGCCTGAGATCGACGATCGTCTCGAGTTGAAAGCTCGACAACTCGACAACTGTCCAACCGTCGTCCCTTGAAGTTTCGGCAAGGCTCAGCAGCGGAGTGCCGATGTTGCCGCCGACCTGCGTCGGAATACCAGCGTTCGCCAGCAGTTCGCCGATCAAAGCCGTCGTTGTCGTCTTGCCGTTCGAGCCGGTGATGCCGACGATGCGGCCTTTCAAAAATCTATATGCAAGCTCTACCTCGCCGATAACCTCGCCGTCTTTTCGGTCGACATATCGCGCCGGGATCGTATTCGTCGGAACGCCCGGTGAGATGACTACCAGGTCGATCTGATCGAGCAGCCATGACGGAATATCGCCGCCGATCAGGCCGACACCGTGACTGTCCTTCAGGGCCCGAGCGGTCTCAGACCACTCCTCGACGGTTTTTTTGTCGTGCAGGGCAACAGTCGCACCGCGCGCCGCGAGGAACTTAGCCGACTCAATGCCGGACTTCCCCGCGCCTAACACCAGTGCTTTTCTTCCCTCGACGATCATTGAAAACCCTTTATCGCAGCTTCAGCGTCGTCAAACTAAACAACGCAAACAATATCGCCACGATCACAAACCTGAATACGACCTTTGATTCTTTCCATCCGGACATCTCGAAATGATGGTGGATCGGAGTCATCTTAAAAATACGCTTGCCCGGCGCACCGCCGCGTTTTGTAAGCTTAAATACCGAGACCTGAAGCATCACGGACAACGCCTCGATGATGAATACGCCGCCGATAAATGGCAGCAAGAATTCCTGCTTGGTCAATATCGCGACCGTGCCCAACGCACCGCCGATCGCGAGTGATCCGACGTCGCCCATGAAGACCTCTGCCGGCGGCGAGTTGTACCACAAAAAGCCGAGGCTCGCTCCGGCCATTGCACCGCAAAAGACCGTAAGTTCCGCCGCCGCGGGATTATGCGTCAGGTCAAGTCGCTCGGCCCAACGGGCGTCGCTCGCAAGATAGGTCAAGCCAGTCAACGCCGACATCGCGATGAATGTGACGCTGATCGCAAGCCCATCAAGTCCATCGGTAAGGTTCACCGCGTTGGATGAGCCCAGCAGGACGAAGATAATGAATGCGCCGTAAACTATCGGCCCGACCCAGCTGATCGAGATCGCGGGATTTGCCTCCGCCGTTGCCTTAAGGAACGGAATGCTCATGTTCCACGGGTAATTGCCCCATGTCCACAGTATGCCCCAGACGATCAATGCGGTTATCAACTGCCCTGCGAGCTTCTGTCGGCCCGTCAAGCCAAGGCTTCGCTTCTTGACGATCTTGATCCAGTCGTCAGCAAATCCAACGGCCGCAAAACAAGTCGTTGCTCCGAGTGCTAGCCATAGGTAAAGCTCATCGAGCCTGGCCCAAAGCACCGTCGAGATAAAGACCGAGCCGATTATCAGAACGCCGCCCATCGTCGGCGTACCGCGCTTCTCCTGGTGCGAAGCGGGGCCTTCTTCTCGGATCTCCTGGCCAAACTTCATATCGGCCAGTTTCCTGATCACACGGCCGCCGAGCAGTAGTGATAGCAGCATCGCCGTGATCGCCGCAAGGGCGGTGCGGAACGTCACGTACTGAATGACGTTCATTCCCTTGAAGATGTATGACTCGCTGTTCTTTCCGTATTGCTGGAATAGAAACTGGTAAAGGAAGTAATAAAGCATTACCCGGCGGCCGAGGCCTTATCCTCCAAGTCGAATTTTTCCAACAACTTCTCTATCACTTTTTCGGTTCGGACGCCTCGAGAGCCCTTAATGAGAATCGCGTCGCCTCTTACAGCCAGATCACTGACGAGTGCTCCCGCAACATCGGAATCTTCCACGAAGCGTGCATCCGTCATTCCTGCCGACCTTGCACCTTCGACAAGTTCGGCCGCAAGGCCTCGAACGCCGATCAGCATATCGATGCCTGTCGCGGCCAGCCTCTCTCCGGTCGTCCGGTGGATGTCGGCTGCATCCGGGCCAAGCTCAAGCATTTCACCAGCAACGACGATCTTTCGGCTTGTTCCCGCACCGTCAACGAGCGTTTTCACCATTGACAGTAATGCGTCGGGGTTCGAGTTGTACGAGTCGTTCACTACCGTGAAACCTGCGGAAAAATGCAGTATCTCGCCACGCTGCGGCGGCGGCGCGACCTTAGCAAGACCGTTCGCTATCTGCTGAACGCTCATCCCGAATTTGATGCCGACGGCGGCAGCGGCAAGGGCGTTGAGTATATTGTGCCTTCCGTTCAACGGGAAACTGACCTCGGCCCGCTCGCCGTATGCAGACAGAGTGAATACAGTTTCACCAAATCGCTCAAAACGAATACTCTCCGCCATTACATCGGCTGGCATGTCGATACCGTACGTCAAGACGTCACCGCGGCTCAGCGAACTCATCGCGGCAACCCTCACATCATCCGCATTGAGCACGGCAGTGCCGCCCTGCTTCATTCCCTCGACAAGTTCGGCCTTTGCTTGAGCGATCCGCTCTATCGTTCCGAGGTGCTCGATATGCACGGGGAGAACGTTCAGCTCGACAGCGACGTCTGGCGGCGTGATGCGGCAAAGGCGGGCGATTTCGTTCATCGGCGTCGACATGCCCATCTCCAGGACCGCAACCTCGTAACTCTTGTCTTTAGCGAGATTTAGGACTGTCAACGGATGGCCGAGGCCGTTGTTGTAATTCCTGATATTGCGAAGCACCTTTCTTCCGCTCGACTCGAGAACATGTGCCGTCAGTTCCTTGGCTGTGGTCTTGCCCGCGCTACCGGTAATCGCCACGACCGGGCCGTTCCATTCGAGATAAACACCGTGGGCGACACGCTGAAAAGCGGCTATAGCGTCATCGACGATAATGATCCGATCGCGAAACCTCTCGAGCGACTCCCGATGCTCTTCAAAACGGTCGGCGCGAACCACACAAGCGGCAGCACCTTTCTCGAACGCCGAAACAACGTGGACCGTCGCGTCCTCAAACTCGCCGTTGAAACCGTTGTTGCGATAATCAGGCTGTGAAAGAGCAAAAAATACACCGCCCGGCTCGACCTCACGTGAGTCGATAGCAAATGAACCCACTTCGCTGGCAAGCAAAGCGGGGTCAAGTGCGGCCGCGTCGGCTCCAATGTATTTGATCACGCCCTCAAGTCTCAAATTTCTTTCTCTTCAGTTCAATATCCGCCGAGGCCGAGATCCTGCTTCGCACATCGGCATTCATTTTCGGTTTGTCAGCCGGTTTACTTTCGACCGGTGTCTTTCGCGGCAATTCCGGCTTTGATCTGGGAGCAGCCGGCTCCGCTGTATTTATCTTTGTCTTTGTGTCCGTGCCCTTATCCGCCTCGGCCTTGGGCGAAGCCTGCTTTTCAGCCGACGGCTTCTCTGATGACGGCTTTTCGGACGGCAGCGTCTCGGTGTCCTTCGCCTGAGGCTCGGATTGGGCGACCAGGTTCTCAGCCCTGATGGGCGCGTCGTTCGCGATCTTCATCTCGAACAAGATCTGCTGTGCGATCTCCTTAAAAACCGGGGCCGCGACCATGCCGCCATCGCGGGCACCTGCCCTTGGTTCGTCCATGATCACGCCGACGACGATCTCCGGATCGTCTGCCGGGGCCATCCCGATGAAAGAGGAGATGTACTTCGACGAATCGACCGATTTTGACTTGGCGTCAAATTTCCACGCAGTGCCCGTCTTGCCCGCTGCGGTATAGCCGTTAAGGGCTGCCCTCCGGCCCGTTCCGGTCAGCACGACCTGACGGAGCATCGTCCGCAGATGACGCGCGGTTTCAGCGGTAACTACCTGTGTTTGCTTCACTTCCGTCACCGTTTTAGGCTTATCGTTCGAGTATCGGACCTCTTTGATAACGTGTGGTTGGTTCCTGACTCCGTCATTGGCTATGGTCGCAAAAGCGGTCGTCATTTGCAACGCCGTCACGGAGATTTCATAGCCGATAGACATCGACGCGAGCGAATCGCCCCACCATTTATCCGGCGAGCGAACGAGCCCTGCGGTCTCAGCCGGAAGTTCGATGCCGGTCTTCGAACCAAAGCCCATTTTTTGGATCATTCCAAAGAAATCGTCCTTGCCCACTCGCAATCCTGTCTTGATCGCACAGACATTGCTCGAGTGTGCCATCGCCTCGGCATACGAGACCGTCCCGACGCCATGTGAATCGGTAAATGTGTGATTGGCAATAGTGATGGTCCCATTCCCGGCACTCACTAGCTCGGTCGGCGATATCAGCTTCTTTTCAAGCGCCGATCCGTAAGTAACTAGCTTGAACACCGAACCCGGCGAATAGACCGTCTGTACGGCCTTGTTGCCGATGTTCTCGGGATTTGCCTCGGAGATCATGTTCGGGTCGAAGGTCGGGTAATTCGCGATCGCGAGGACCTCGCCGGTCTTTGGCCGCATGACGACAGCCATTGCGGATTTTGCCTGCGCTGCCTTTACGCCGCGTTCGAGTGCCTGCTCGGCGATATTCTGAAATGTCGCGTCGATCGTCAGCACGATGTCGCCAGGCATCTCGCGTTCGACCGTCGTCTCGTCGTAAACGCGGCCCAGCCGGTCGCGCTCCTGCACCTTTTTGATAACGGCGCCGTGGAGGATGTCGTCCTGCGACTGTTCGATACCTGCTTTTCCCTCGTCCTGAGCGTCGCTGTAGCCCACAATATGGGCAGCAAGCGTCTGGTACGGATAGCTGCGGCGCTGTTCGTCTCGCCAGTGAAGGCCATAAAAATTGGGCGAATCTGCCTTTTTGACCTCGGGTTTGTCGAGTGCCTTGTTGATCTTTTGCGCGGCGTCATCCTCGACCTTCTTGACGATGGCGACGAATCTCTTTTTTGCTTCCTTTGCTTCTCTTAGCTGCTGCGACAGTTCGCGAGCGTCCAGTTTCAACGCGGCGGCGATGTCTTTTGCGGCGGCGTCGGTATCCTCGATCTCGACCGGGTCTGCGAACAGCGTCTTGACCGGCAAGCTCATCGCGAGTTTGCGTTCGTTACGGTCCATGATCGTTCCGCGCAGCATTCGCGTCTGTTTTATCGCCTGCCGGGTTTCGAGAGCCTTATCCTTAAGCCACGAGTGCTGATTGACCTGAAGGTGCACCAGCCTGACGCTGATACCGCCGATCCAGAGCACAAAAAAGGCGACCACGAGCATGAATCTCGTGAACGCCACCTGTCTCATATTCCGCTTTTTCGTCCCTTTCTGCCGCTTCATCTTGGTACCGCCCTTACCGTTTGAAATTTTGGAAGTCTCTGCCTATTCCGCCGCGATCGTTACGCGCTTTGGCTGACGCTCTGCCTTTTCGGCCTTAAGGTCGGCTTTTTCGACGTTCGGTTTGGCGGGGGTAACGGCTGCGGTCTTGACGACTAACGGTTTTTCCTCTTCAACTGCCGGCGGTGCGGCCTTTTCCTTGTTAATTGAAGCTAACTGCGGCACTGTCGCCGATTGGACAGGATCGGTGATGCCGGCCTTCTTAGCGGCCTTTTTTAGCTCGGCGGGGGAAAGCGAGATCTCACGGGCGAGGAGCAGGCGGCGCTTCTCGGCCTCGAGCTGATCGATCTGGCGGCGAAGTTTCGAATTCTTCATCCCATAGTCCATCGACGAGAAATGCTGGCGGCCCGCAAAGAAAAAGCCTGCTACCAGCAGCAACGCACACACGGAGATAAGGGAATACGTCCTGAAACGCCCGGGCTTTCGCTCCGGTACATTTGCCTTCCTTTTTATGCTCATATGTTTGTCGCGCTTGTTCATGATCTTCCTCCGGATGGTATGGCTAACTGCCTAAAGTAATTTGCAGGCCCTGAGCTTTGCACTGCGGGACCTGGGATTTTCAAGCTGCTCGGTCGCCGACGGGATGATCGGTTTTCGGGTCAGAATTTCAACGATCTTTGCCGCTCCGCACATACACTGCGGTATTCGCGGCGGGCACAGGCACTTTCCCGAGAGCCGCTGGAACGCCTGTTTCACAATCCTGTCCTCAAGGGAATGGAAAGTGATGATGGCGAGCACGCCGTTTGTTTTCAATACTTTGACCGCGTCGTCAATGAATTTCTCGATGATGCCGAGTTCGTCGTTGACCGCGATCCTCAACGCCTGAAAGGTCCGCGTCGCCGGATGGATCTTGTCCTTCTTGCTGTGCGGCACCGAGCGTTTTACAAGGTCCGCAAGCTCAAAAGTGGTCTCGACCGGCTCGCCCGCTTCCCTCCTTTCAATGATCCGTCTCGCTATTCGCCGCGAGTGGCGTTCCTCGCCGAAGCGATAAATTATGTTGGCCAATTCTTCCCGGCCGAGTGTCGCGAGCAGTTCCGCCACAGTCGGCCCGCCCGACGCCGTGTCCATCCGCATATCGAGCGGAGCATCGAACCGAAAGCTGAAACCCCTTGTCTCGCTATCGAGCTGCATGGACGAGACCCCAAGATCTGCCAGGATCCCCTCGGCTCTTTCTGCACCGGCCACCTTCGCGATCAATGAGAAATTTGCGTGGACCGCACGAAATCTGTCACCAAAATGCTCGAGCCGCTTCATAGCGATCTCGATCGCGGCCGGGTCCTGGTCGATGCCGATCACCCTCGCTTCTCCCGAAGATTCGAGGATCGCCTCGCTGTGTCCGCCCATGCCGAGCGTCGCGTCGATAAAAAGCCCGCCGTTCTGCGGCCCGAGAAGCTCGACGGCCTCTCGCAGCATCACGGATGTGTGGGCCTTGTCAGAGTCGATCTCAGACATATTCAAAGAGCAAAAGACGCCTCAGGCACCGTCGCTTCGGCGCTTATTCTCTTAAACACTTCTTTTAGATTTACGCGTGATTCCCGAAAGACGATTCGGGATGTCTCAATTACTTAGGCATTCTACGCCCGTAAAACACGCATGTCAAGAAGAAATGTTAGGCGGCTAATCTTATACATGCGCTTAAACAGCGAAAGTTCCTGAATTGGCGCGAACGTGCGTTTTTGGCTTTAGTGCGACCGCTGATATACGATATAGCCCGACGCCGAACGCCGATGGACGCAACATTTCTCCAACTCCTGATCTTTGGGCTGCTTGCCGGTCTCGGCAATGTTTTTGGCGGGCTGATCCTGTTTCCGTCAAAGCTCCATACGACCTACAAGCGGTTCCTGCGCTACCTGCTGGCTCTCGGCGCGGGATTCATGCTCGCGGTAACGCTCTTTGAAATGCTGCCAAAGTCGATCACGCTTTGGCAAAAAGAGAGCGTCACCCCCGAGAATCTTGCTGTACCTATGGGGCTCGTTCTGGTCGGTTATCTTTTGACGCAATTCTTTGAGCACACGATCGCGCCGCACTTTCATCTCGGCGAGGAGATGCACTGCGACGAACACGACCATGAGGTGATCGCCCCGCGAACAGCCTACACTGCCGTCGGCGGCCTGCTGGTCCACACATTTTTTGACGGAGTTTCGATCGCGGCGGCCGCTCAGATCGACTTTAAGGTCGGCCTGCTCGTCTTCATAGCGATCTTTCTGCACAAGTTCCCAGAGGGCTTTACCATCGGCTCGATGGTCCTTGCCGCCGGCAAGGGCTTTCGCCAGGTACTGGCCGCAACCTCGCTGATCGGTATGACGACGCTGATCGGCGTTCTTTTCTTCTACTTCATCGGGGCCAATCTTGGCTTTACTATCGCCTACGCCCTGCCCGTTGCGACTGGCGTCACACTCTATGTCGCCGCCAGCGACCTCATCCCCGAGGTCAATCACCACGGCGGCAAGACCCCACTGGTCTCGCTCTCGGTCTTCGCCGGGGTGGCGATGTTCTTCGTCGCGAATCAGCTGCTCCACGAGTTCCTGGGCCACTAAACACACGACAAGATTCCCGAAACTTTTCATCGTGTCCGGCGTATATTCTCACGGAGGCACTTTGGCAACATGCGAGAACCTTTACTGGCTGGCATATTGAGTTTGCTGATCCCGGGGCTCGGGCAGATATATAACGGTAGAATTATCATTGGCATAATTTGGCTTATTTTGACCGGGTTTTCGTGGATCGGATCAGTTGGGCTGCTCGGTTGGGCGGTGCATCTGATAGCGGCTTGGTGTGCATACAGCTACGCAAAGCAGTTTCCCGTACGCGGCTAAAGTTTCTTCATACGATCCTCCTCTTCGCCCGGCGCCCTAGCGACGCCGGGCTTTTTTGTTGCAGCACCGAGGGCACTGAGAACACTGAGCCTTATTCACTTTCCCCCTTTTTGCTTTTTCGCTCTCGACTCTCAACTCTCCACTCTTTCCCCTTTTTCACTTTTCGACTTTTCCCCTTTTTCACTTTCCTGTCCGTATTAGTAGTATTTAGCATTACGTTTTATGGTCAGAGACGGCATTCCTTACGTTCTTATCCCGTTGGTGCTCGCCGCCACCTTTGCGCTCATTGGCTGGTGGCCGCTGACGCTCTTGTTCGGTGCGACGACGCTATTCATGCGTTACTTTTTTCGCGATCCTAAGCGTGCCGTGCCTGAGGGCGAGGGCCTGATCGTCTCGGCAGCGGACGGACGGGTCACGCGCATTGAGCAGAACGATGACAGCAAACTCGTTAGCGTTTTCCTGTCGCCGCTCGATGTTCACATCAACCGCTCTCCAATCACTGGCACGATAAAAGAGATCAACTACATCCCCGGAAAAAAGATGCCCGCAACCAGCGACGAGGCGAGCCTCTTCAACGAGAGAAATTCGCTCTTGATCGAGGGCGAAGGCATCACTGTCACATGCACACAGATCGCCGGAATTCTCGCACGCCGTATTGTCTGTTGGCCGCAAACGGGTGATAATCTGGTACGCGGACAGAGATTTGGCCTGATCAAATTCGGCTCGCGGACCGACCTGCGAATGCCGGCCGATGTCGAAGTTCTAGTAAAGGTCGGCGACAGGGTACGAGGCGGCGAGACCGTCATTGCTCGGCAAAGATAGTGAACTGCGTATGGAAGAGAAAGACGAAAAGCCACCCCATCGCGGGTTAAAGAAAGGCCTATACGTTATCCCGACGTTGTTCACCGCGGCTAATGTCGCGATGGGTTATCTGGCCGTCCTTTGGTCCATTCGCGGCTATCACTTGTCGTCGATAGATCCCACACAGGCGGCGAGCTATTTCAATTCGGCGGGGCTGGCGATAGGTCTTGCGATACTTTTCGACACGGTTGACGGACGCATCGCGCGTGCGACACGGACCGCAACCGAGATCGGCGTACAGTTTGACTCACTTGCCGATGTGCTGACCTTCGGGATAGCTCCGACAGCGCTTGTCTATGGCTGGGCGATCGCCCCGTCCTTCTCAGAGAATACCGCCGGCCACAATCTGGGCGTCGTTCTGCTTTTCATCTATCTGATGTGCGGCGCGTTTCGGCTTGCGAGGTTCAACCTGCAAGCCACGCGGCCCGCGAAGCTCGTTGAGGGTGCGACCAAGGTCGATAAGAAGGCGTTCGTCGGCCTGCCCATACCGCCTGCTGGTGGCCTGCTCGCGGCACTTGTTCATTACGCTCCCGCTCCGCTGAACGCTCACGGCGATGCCTCTGCACAATATTATTCGTATGCCCTGATGGGATTGATCGCCGTTCTGTCGGTGCTAATGGTGAGCACGATCCGCTATACGAGCATGAAAACAAGCGGCAGCGGACGGCAGGGACTTTTTCTCGTGCTTGTGATCGCCGGCATCGCGATGGCAATCTATTTTTACTCGCAATACGCCCTGCTCGCGGTCGCCGCGCTCTATGTATCGCACGGTGTCGTCTGGTGGGTGATCAGACCGCTGTTCGTCAGGTCTAAGATCCAAGAAGCCTAACTTCGCTCCGAGATGGCAGTCACGCTTGCCTTCTTCCGACGGCGGCGATGGTGGTTTTCGTCAACATCGGTAATATCATCGTCATAGGTGCGTCCGCTTGCGATGAGGATCGCCAGCACCGCCAGGAACATAACCGAGATCGCGGTAATGTGCAGCACAAAATCGAATGCGCTGTGCACCAATATCGCAAAGCACCCCGCGAACGCCCCGGCTGCGATACCTCGTCGCGAGCGATTCTCGGTCTTTGAATTTCGCAGCCCTTCCCTAAAAAACCAAAAAAGGAAAAGTCCGCCGAGCACGAATCCGACGACGCCGGCATCGGCAACGACCTGCAGGTAGTCGTTGTGCGCCTGCTCGACGCGTTCGAATCCGCTGGCCGAGTCGACCTTCGTATACGCCTGAGCGTATGCACCGATACCGGCACCGAGCGGCAGGCTGTCGCCGATCAACTTGACGGTGTTCGTCCAGATCTGCGTTCGGCTCGACGTAATGTCGTCGGATGTCGCCGACTCGGCAAACCGCGTCAAAGATGTGTCGCCGCCTACAAAGATCGCGCCGCCCACTGCCGAGAGCAGCAGCAGGATTGACAGGCCGCCCTTTAGAATGATGCCCTTCGTTCCGCGCGAACGTGTCGTAATGATCACGAGGAGCAGGATCTCGGCTATCAGGGCGATCAGGCCTCCGCGTGAGCCGCTAAGCAGCATCGACGTGCCCATCAACGCGACCGCGACAAGGTAAAGCAGACGCTTGTCCGCACGTACCGAGCCCGAAAGCACCATCCCGAGCGGCAACGCGATGAGCATTTCGATTACCGCCGCGAAATCGTGTCGATTAACGAACGACCCGAACGGCGTCGCCGTCTGCGGCTTGTAGATGCCATAGATCTTGTCGGGGCTGAGCACCATCTGGAGTATCCCGTAAAACGCATACGCAAATCCGAATACGGTCAGCACCGCGGTCAGCCGCCTAAGCCTCGCCGACGTGTCCAGCGTGTACAGCGCCACCGCAAAGAACGCGCTCAGGAAAAAGATGTGGATCGCGGTCGTCTGTGTCGCGAAGGGTTCGGCGGATATGGTCCGCCCGATCCCGGCGATGCCCGCCGCCTCGGCATATGAGCCGAACGGGATAGCCTGGAGAAGCGCGTACACGCCAAACAGGAGCAGCGGTATCTGCAGCTTGCTTTTCGAGAATTGCAGGGTCCCGCTAAAGAGGCCGTCCGCCGCCCATGCCATCGCCGTCAGCACGATCAGAATGTAAAACATCGCGATGATCGGCTGATGCACCGTCCCATAGGCAAGCGTCGTAAAAACGACGGCCGTGCCGATGAGAAAGAACGCGAGTTTATTCCAAAAGGTCATTCGTGCTTATCTTTGAACAAGTTCGATATCGTCGTACCAGAATGTGCCGGTGATCGGGCATTCATCGCCGCAGTAATTCCTGATCGTACGTATGATGACGCCTCGGCAATTATCCGGCGAGCGAAAGTCGAGCGTGACACGCTGCCAGTCGGCCGTTCCGGCCGCGAAGGGCTGCGAACGCACGATCGGCTTATCATCGACGCCGTTCAGGATCTCAAGCATCGGTGTCCCCGCCGACCTCAACTCCTCGGTCCGCACCCAAAAGCTCAGGCTGTAGCTCCGGTTCGGCTGGACGACGATCGTCTGCAGGATGTTTGTAAACGTCGGCTTGGCAAATCCGCGGAACGTGACCCTCATGCTCCTCGAACCACTGTGCTGCACCTTGCCGTCGGTCGTGACCTCCATCTTTGGCTCGGTCCGGTATATCTGCCAGCCAAAACGCGAACGCTCGGCATCGCCGATCGGCGACTCGAACGACGGGTTTGTCACCTTTTCGGGCTCGGCGTCGAGAGCGTTGCCGAGATACTTTGCAAAGCCGAGTGCCTCGTCGAAATATCGCTGGATATACAGTCCGTCGGCGATGTTCACAGCACGGTAGCGGTAGCGCTCCTTGTCGGCGTCGCTGAGTATGCCCCAGTTGCGAAGCGCCGCCTCTGCCGAGCCGCGTGCTGCCAAAAAGTAAGCGAGATGTGCCCTCGCGGCAGGAACCTCGACAATTGCCTCGATGCGTGCAGGATCTTTCTGAAAGTAATCCCAAAGCAGCGAAAAGACCTGGTCGCGATACGTCTGATTATGTGCGGCTGCGAGCTTTAATTCGGCGAGGGCCTCGGCCTCGCGGTTCTGCCTCAGATAGAAATTGCCCAGGTGCCACTGCGGAGCGGCGTATTCCGGAGCGAGTTCCCTCGCGCGTTTGAATTCCCTCTCGGCACGCTCGGTCTCGTCGTTCTGCTCCAGGGCACGGGCGAGGTCGATCCGCCACCGGTAATCGTTCGGCGCGAGACGAACTGCATTCTCATTGAACTTCACCGCCTCGGCGGTATCGTATGTAGCCGACGCCGCCAGCCGCCAGGCCATCGGGTCCGACGGAGCTAGGCCGCGGACCGCGAGCGAGATCTCCGCAGCGTTAGGATCTGCCGTGTCGGTGAGGTCGGCAAGCAGATTGCCTATCTGCCAGCGGACCGCAAACCACCCGAGCACGAGCATCAAGACCGCAACGACGGCGATGATCGCCCTCGCTCGTAACGTTCTCGATGTGATCGCGGAGAGGTCGTGCATCAGGTCGGTCACTAAGCAAAGAATTCGCTGATCGTATCGACAACATACGCCTGCTGCTCTGGCCTGAGTTCCGGGTAAATCGGCAAGGCGAGCGTTTCGGCAGCGGCTTTTTCGGCCTCAGGCAGGTCGCCCGACCTGTAACCGAGATACGCAAAACACTCCTGCAGATGCAGCGGCACTGGATAGTAAATATCGGTGCCGACGCCCTTTTCAGTCAGGTAGGCACGCAGCTCGTCGCGGCGGTTAGGAACGCGTATAACGTATTGATTGTAGATATGCTTAGCGTTGCCTCGTTCGACCGGAAGGCCGATCTGCTCGGTCAGCCCGGCATCGGTGAAAAGCGTGCGGTAACGATCGGCGTTCTCGCGGCGGCGTTCGGTCCAGCCGTCGAGGTGCGGCAGTTTTACACGCAGTACCGCTCCCTGAAATCCGTCGAGCCGCGAATTCAGCCCGACGTACTTGTGATAATACTTTTCTTCGGCTCCATGGACGCGCAGTGCCAATAGCTTCTTAGCCAGAGCGTCGTCGTTCGTCGTAATAAATCCGCCGTCGCCCATGCCGCCGAGGTTCTTCGACGGATAAAAGCTGAAGCAGCCGATCTCGCCCAGGTTCCCTGCCATCACACCGTTTTCCTGCGCACCAATTGCCTGCGCCGCGTCCTCAATGACCGGTACGCCGTAAGAGCGTCCGATGTCGTTGATCGCGGACATGTCTGCACATTGCCCGTATAGGTGAACGGGCTCGATCGCCTTTGTCCTCTCGGTGATCTTTGCCGCGATCTGCGCCGGATCGATGTTGTACGTCACCGGGTCGATATCGACAAAGACCGGCGTCGCACCGAGCCGCGTGATCGACGAGACCGTCGCAAAAAAGCTGTACGGCGTCGTGATAACCTCGTCACCCGGGCCAATATCGTACGCCATCAGGGCGAGCAGGATGGCGTCGCTCCCAGAGGCGCAGCCGATCGCGTATTTGGTGCCGCAATATCCCGCAAGCTCACATTCAAGCTCGGCAACCTCTTTGCCGAGGATAAATCCGTTGGTGTCGAGGACACGGGCAAGTGCCGCCTCGATCTCGGGACGAAGCAAGGAATTTTGTTCTTTAAGATCTAGTAATGGAACGTTCATTATTTTAGCCACAGAGCACACAGAGAAGAAATCGAAGAAATATCCTAAAATGATCTCTGTGAACTCTGTGGAAAGCCTGAATCCTAATATTAAACAAATTATTGCGAGGCTCAAAAAAGCGTATCCCGACGCTCATTGCGCTCTGGACCATTCGACGCCTTTCGAATTGCTGATCGCGACGATCCTCTCGGCACAATGCACCGACGCGCGGGTCAATATCGTGACGGCCGACCTCTTTCGCAAGTACCGCGGCCCGGCGGATTATCTAAAGATCTCGCAGAAGGAACTTGAGAAAGACATTCACTCAACGGGGTTCTTTCGCAACAAAGCGAAGAATATTCAGGCTGCCTGCAAACGGATCGTTGAGGAATTTGGCGGCGAGGTCCCGCGCACGATGGATGAGCTTCTCACTCTCGGCGGCGTCGCCCGCAAGACCGCGAATGTCGTGCTCGGCAACGCTTTCGGCATCGCCTCGGGCGTCGTGGTCGATACGCATGTCTCGCGCATCTCGCAGCTCCTCGGGCTCACCGCTAGCAAAACGCCCGAGAAGATCGAGAACGATCTTAAAGAGATCGTGCCCAAAAAAGACTGGGTGATGTTCCCTCACTGGCTCATCACTCACGGCCGAAATGTATGTATCGCCCGCCGCCCAAAGTGCGGCGAATGCCCGCTCGCGGACCTCTGCCCATCAAAATTGTCTTAACTGTATTAAGAACTGAGCAGCCACTCGCGGGCTTCGTCGGCAGATGCCGTGACCAGAAATGCGGCGCCGCGATTAACGGCCGCGAGTTCGCCTAGCTTGGTGATCTGAGCGGGCGGCATCACGAGCGCGGCCTTGATCGAAGTACCAAAAAGCTCGGCGACCTTTTTCCCGCCCGCAAAACGCTCGCCCTCTGAGAGGTCGCCGCCCATTTGGCTGCAATCGATCAGAACGCGAGTGCGGGAGGTTCGACGGCACTCGGAACGGACATAGCCAAGAAAATGGAACATATCTTCAAACGCTAGTTCTCCGGTCGAGGTGATCCGCAGGAACTCAGTTTCGACGAAACTCTCTGCCTGGTACTTCATAATACTGTCGCCCTATTTCATCATTCGCCCCAATTCGGGCATTTGTGGTCAATGCGGTTTACAGTGCTTGCGCGATCGCCGCAATGTGGCGAACGTCCGTACCGCAGCAGCCACCCAAAACCCTGATCGTTTGAAAACGCTCGGCCAGCCCGGCATTCTGCCGACCAAAAGCTTCGGGATCGCCGTCATCGAGTTCAGTGCTCTCGTCGAGTTCGGCATGACTCTTGGTCGAGGCATTTGCGCGCAGGCCGCCAATCCGCTCGGTCCAAGGTTCGTCATCTGAAAGGACATCCGAAAAATGTGTTGGGTGAGCGCAATTGATCATGTAATAGGAAGGGTATCCATCAGTGATCTCATCTACTTCGGCAATTGCATCCTTGAGTGACCCGCCTGTTGGCAAAAGGCCATCGGTCTCTACCGTGAACGAGATAGCGCAGGGTAGTCCGGCACTCTTCGCCGCCAGAGCGACACCGGCGGCCTCGCCGACGTAGTTCATCGTTATCGCTGAGATCAAGTCTGCCGCTGTATCTGCGAAGATCTTGGCCTGCCATGAGTGGTAACCGGCCGCCTCATCCACCGACATCGCTGCGGCTGGCGAATAGCCGTCGCCACGCGGACCGATGCAACCGCTTATCACCATCGGTGTCGCGCTCGTTTCACACTCTTCGCGAAGTTCGGCCATCAGCCCAATGGCCCGCCGGTTCAACTCGGCAAATTCCTCTTCGGAGCAACCTAGTTTCGCAGCCCAATCTCTGCTCGAACGCCAAGTCGGGCTCTCGAGCACAAACCCAACGCCGGCATCTCTAGCGACCGACGAATACTCACGATAGTACGCACGAAGCATCTCAATTCCATCGTCGGTGCGCATCATGTCGATAGCAGCAAAATGGGGTAACTCCACGGATTTCAGAAATACCATTGTGGTTTCGAGCCCACCGTCGGTCAGGAATCTCCTCCCAGACATTTGCGGAAGCTCCGATCTGTATTTGGCCATAGCAATTACCCCTCTTTCCAAACGAATTACGGCCTCGGCGTCGCGGCCGGGCTGGCGGCCGGAGTCGGAGTCGGCGGAGGCGTCGGCAGTGCCGGCATCTCGCTCGCCTTGAACCTCGGCAGCAGCTCGTCACGCATCGCCAGCGTGTATACGCCTGCGGCAAAGATGATGGCCGACGCCTTTACATCGCTCTCGATAATGCGTTCATACGTGTCGATATTGGTATGCCACGTACCGGCAAAGTACTCGATCGGGTCCTGCGTCGTACCGATGCCCGGTAATCCCGCCTGGTTGAACGACGTGCTGTCAGTTCCGCCGAGGTTGCGGCCGCGAGTTGCCTGCACACCGGCGAAACCGAGGTCGGCGAACGGAGCAAGCGCCTCGCGAAGTACGGTCGCCGTCTCGGGCGGGCCAAAGACGCTCAGGCCGCGGGCGCGTCCCGTACCGCTGTCGATGTTGAAGTATCCGCCGAATTTCTCATATCCCGGCTTCGGTGCCTCGAATGAACCGAAATGCTGTTTGACATACGCCTGCGAGCCGAGCAGCCCCTGCTCTTCGCCGCCCCAACAGGCGACGCGGATCGTGCGGCGAGGCTTGACGCCGATCGCCTTTAGAATGCGGGCTGCCTCCATCATCGTTGCACAGCCGATCGCGTTGTCGGTCGCACCGGTAGCCGAGTGCCACGAATCGAGGTGTCCGCCGAGCATGATGACCTCGTCCTTTTTGTCCGAGCCCCAGATCTCGCCAACGACGTTATAGCTCGTCACGCCCGACGGGTCGATGCGGCTCTTAAGGTCAAATTCGAGCTTGACCGGCGTGTTGTGCTTGAGCAGGCGATAGATGCGGCCAAAGTCCTCTGTTCGCATCACGACGGTCGGGACGACCTTGGTAACGTCGAATGTGCGATTGTTGAATGCACGCACGAGGCCGCGGTCGAGCTGCGACTCGTTGATGCGGACAAGGACGTTGTTGTCGAGCAGGAACTTGTCGAGCTGGTCGCTTACCTGCTGTCCGGTCAAGGCACCCGGACGCGGTGTGATGCGCCCGCCGGCACCGGGCCCGCCCGGTCCACCGGGACCGCCAGGGCCACCCGGCCCGCCGCCGAGAGCGGCGCAGTCAGCAGGGGTTTTGGTCGGGTCCATCCGGCACTTGATCACGTCGTCGGCGAGACGCTTTGGCGACTGAGCCGTCGATTGGTCGATGAAGGTCGGCTGTCCGACGAGTACGATCTTGCCGGCGATGTCGCCCTTCACCTTGTTAAAGTACGCGGTCAATTCTTCCTGCGTCGGGTTTTGCATCACGCGAGGATTTTCAGCCGCCGGGAATGTCGGCAGCACCATGCTGACCGCGTCCCCCGTAACGACGCCCTTGGTCGACGGCGTCCACGCAAGCACCTCAAAAGTCAGCGTGTCGGCGACCGGCTTGAGCATCAGGCCGTAGTTGCGCTCGTTGATCCAGCCCGGATGGCCAAATTCCCACGCTTCGAGCTCGGCCTTGTCAAAGCCCCACGACTTCATCTCGTTAGCGGCCCACTTAGCGGCGTTGGTGTAATTCGGCGAGCCGGTCAGCCGCGGCCCGTAGAGATCGGTGAAATAGTGCATGGTATTCATGATCTTGGAATTATCCATGCCCTCTTTGCGGATCGCCGCGTAGACCTCGGCCTGCGAACCCGACTGTGCCAGCGTCGCCGCCGGCATCAAAAACGACTGCAGCAGCACAACGGCCGCCGCGATCTTCATCGTACGTGCTATCTTCATAAACATTCCCCGCGCCGCGCTCCCGCGCCCCGACGCTCGTTTCCTCTCTGGTTGTAAATATGGATCCGGCCCAAACCGGCCCCGAAAAAAGTATGAATGTTTAATACTCTAGCATCTCGGGAAATGTTTCAAAACTCCTAGGAGAACCGGAAGCGGTCGCCGATCATGTCAGAACCGGGAGCGGTGGTGACCGGGTGACCTTGCAAAGCTAGGCTAGGCTTGGATAGACCGAGCCGTCTTCGTAAAAAAGCCGGCCCCAAATGAAGCCGGCAAGAATCGCGAACTATCGCTCAGCCTATTTATTGGCGTGAACCTTTGCTCGATTTGTAAACGACGGATCTGCGTCGATATCAAAAGTCGCCCCGGGATTAGTCGTCGGATCATAACCGGCACCCGAAATAGTGTTCGAGATTATCTTGTCGTTATTGCCAACATCAGAAACTCCAGCCTGATAGACATATCCATTTGTCACGGCATTGTGGGAGATCGCGTTATTGATAACCTTGATGTTGGTTGCCGTCAACGGAGCAGAAAAATCGGCCTCGTACTGTGAAATGTACACACCAACGTCGTTGCCGGTAATGGTGTTCTGCACGATCTGGACGCCGACACAAAAATCACCCCCATAGCCGGGTCCGCCGACCACAAGGATGCCACCGGAAACGGCGGACGTCCCAGTGTAGGAATTTCCGTTCACCGTGTTCTTTTTAGCCGAACCGCTTCCGCCAAAACCAAATTGAATTCCATTTCGGGCGATATATCCAACGGGGATTCCGCCGTCAACAAGGTTGTTGCTAGCATTCACCTCAACATTTCCGTTTGCAACGATCCCGGTCTTCTGGTAGCCCGTTATTGTATTGCCGTCGATGTTGACACGACTGGTGCTAGGGTTCGCTCCGAAATTACGGACCTCAATGGCATTCCCTTCCTGGCATCCGCTTGCACCCTGATTTATGTTTGTCACAGTGCTGCCCGTGATCGAACCGGAAGCTCCTTCGAACATGATCCCGCGAAGCCGGTCTGCACCGCCATCACAAACATTTATCAAGCCACTAACAGAAACGGTGAGGTTTTTCACGCTCGCCGATGCCCCGCCGTTCACCACGACCGCTCCGCGAAAATGGTCTCCGGCCGGATCGACGCCAGTAATGGTAAACCCTCGACCGTCAAGCGTCTTGCCATTTGGGATGACAATTGACGCATCGGTCCAACAATTGGCGTTCAACTTCATCGACGCCCCTTGGTTAGTGAACGTGCAAGTCGTCGTCGCGTTCGCGGCAACCGCCGCAAACATTGCGATCGCTAACAAAAGACTAAGTTTGAACATTCTCATTTCTTACCTCCAATAGAAATGAAAAGTGCCGCATTTCTGCGGCACTCTCCGGTTACTCGACTGTTACTTACCTGTATTTATATACTGTATACAGTCACCTTGGTTCCTGAACGTTGTCCCGTTCGCACGGGTCCACGTCATCCAACCGCCGTTCTTACAAGCATTCGCATTCGGCGGCGTGCTTGCGGTGATCAGGAAAGTCTTATTGCCGGAACTTGCCTGATAATTTCCACCGCCCGCGTAACTTGCCGAAGCCGTCGCGGTACCGACAGCCACATTGTTGGTGTAGCTAACCGACAGGGACTGGCTTAGTCCAGGTCCCGAAACGGAAGCGGTACACGGCGTTCTCGCCGAACCGTTGAAAGGCACGCTCGCCGGACAGTTCACCGTCACAGTCGTCGGTGCGGGTGTGATCACGATCGAGACCGCCCCGTTCTGATCGTTGTAGTTTGCTCCACCAGTGAATGACCAATTCGCCGTTCCACCAGGAACATTCGTAAACGATGGTCCGAGGTTGAGCCCGGCCGATAGATCAGCTCCGCCCACACCGGTACAAGTACCACTCGCTCCGTGCGGTAAGGCATCGAACACACCGACGTAACCCGTAACAATACAGGTGGCGTTGGCTTTAGCAAGCGTGACAGTTACCGGGATGCTGGTCTCGGCGAAGTTATTGCCGTCAGTTACCGTAACTGTCACATCGCAGCTTCCCGTGCCGGAATTGGCTGTCAGCTGATCTCCTGAAATAGAGCAAGGGCCTGAGACAACGTTATATGTTTCAGTTCCTGTAGCACCAAACGCTCTCGTTAGGGTCTGACTGTCGCCAAATGTTAGTGGTGAGCTCGCAACCACTGCAGGGGGCGGATTAACGATTATCTGCCAAGGATCACTCCACGCGCTTGAGTTTCCGAGAGCATCGACGGCTCGAACATGCCAATAGTAAGTTCCCACAGGCGTTCCCAGAGTTGGGATTTGCGACGCTGCCAATGGTCCTGATACATAGACAGGGCTAGTGAATGCGCCGCCCGGGCCGGATGTGGTGTTGTTTAACGATGCTTCGTAGTAATAGGTTACCGGTGTGCTCGGATCGGTGACGTCGCTCCAGTCGATCAACTGCTGTGCAGCGGTTGTCGTCACCGTACCATCGGCCGGCGAAAGGTGCGTAGGCACTGCCGGAGCGGTAGTATCCGGCTCGAAATTGACGGTCGCGACCGAGCCATCCGTCAGCTCGATGCGGAGCCCGTCTAGCTGACCAGTGAAACCCGCGGCCCAGGAGCTTCCTGTCTGGATCGAGAAGAAGAGGATCGACTGGCTCGCTCGTTGGACCGATGTGCCGAGAGAGTCTGCGGCGATGAAACTAGCCCAGTGGGGATCGGTGTAAGTTCCGAAGTTTGCACCCGGGGCGCCTTGCGTTGATTCGAAGAAACGCAGCCTGTTCGACGCGAGGTTCGTGGACCAGAGGTTCCAGGTGTTAGCTGGATCCAGGATGCTTGCCGAGAAATACGGCTCGGTCCCGAAACGGCTACCGTACCAGCTCGGGGTGGAAACGTCTCCCGCGAACGGCTTGGTGTAGATCGCCATGAACCAGTCGGCAGGATTGACGGCATGCGTGGTTCCGGTCTTTGTCCAGTAGCTCATCCTTGCGACCTGGCCGACGGTAATTTGTCGCCCTTGGAACAGGGCCTCTGGAGTCAGATAGATGTCGGTCTTTGCCAGCCCATTCGACGCAAAGCTGCCTCCCGGGAACCCCGGTGCCGGATCTGCCGCGACCCCGACGACATTATTCGCATCGAACACTGGAGAGTACGGCGTGATGGTAAGGTTTGTACTGCCGGGAGCCTGCGCCACGGCAGTCGCCCGTCGATGGTTGTCAACAGCAAGTGTGCGGGTGCTGAACACGAACCAGCCGTATCGGTTACCGCCCACGGTTACGCCGATCAGGTCGGTCAGGTCCTTGCGAGTCTTGTCAAAGATCGCCGTGCCCGAACTATTCAGGACCCGAAGATCAACAGCCAATACTCCCCCGTCATCATAGAATACGTGTTGAAGCTTGTACCAGCCGGCCGCTGTGATCTCTACGCTTCCCGCACCGTTGAGGATGAATGCGTTTGGTACACCACTAGGTAGGTAGGTGTTGTTGTCCGCGTTCACGCGTAAGCCGTTCGATGGCGTGACTCCAACATGGAAGATGAAGTCGCGGCGGTGAGCATTTGTGGTCCCGCTTGTGGCGACCGAGTAGTCAAACCCTTGCCCCACCGCCCAATTCGGGTCGAGATATACATCAATCTCCGTCGAGTAGTCCCCGGGCCACACGGCACTGTAGGCGTTGAACCGTGTGAATGCTCCGCTCGTCGCCTCAGCATGATACGCGCCGGTGGAGGACGTCACTCCGTTAGTACCACTCGGCACCCGGGTGGTCGCCGTCCAGTCGATTGCATCGTCCTCGAAGCCCTGGAACCACGTGCTGCTGAAGGTTGCCGGGTTCCCCGCGTACGAAAAGGCGGGTCTGGCTAGCGCCGGAGCCGCCTTTGCCGAAGGGCTCGTCATTAACACCATACCTATTGCAACTGTCAGTACGACAATTGCCATAGTAAACACGAAAATAGATTTCCTTCTCATAAAAATTCCACTCTCCACATAAAACGACCTAGATGGAACTATGTCGAGTCCAAACGGCACATGCCCAAACGCCCAAAGGTCCGGCAGTTGACCGAACATCTGAAGGGGCGGCTCAGGCGTGTGATCTAGACTAAAATTTACCGTAGGTTACCACTATCAAGATCTGCCTGTCATCACCCATTTGGGTGATGTTTCGACGAAACTTCAAAAGGGTTCGAACATCGCTTGACGGGGCTGTCAGGCGGCCGCTAACGGTAAACTGCGCACTCTTTATCTATATAGGCGTCAAAAACGACGAAATATTGTCATCTTCCATGAAAAAAATGACATTTCTTCGAACGAAACCTTTCCGCCGAAGCCATATATCGACTGCCTTCCCCTTATTATGTCCCCGAGGTTACGCGGATTCGCACCCCAAAAATATGATGCACATCACAAATCCCGTGCGTTGAGAACCGCAGCCAGTTCGGCATTTTAGCGGAAGTCGGGCCAAAAAAGGGGGACCAGCGGGCCAAAACGGGTGACCAGGCCAAAAAAATATCCGGGTCGAGTTCAGGGTACGCACGACCCACAGATCGACGCCGTCTCGATCGCCGTCCACCT
>CAZJFB010000003.1:0-57423 GCA_964545145.1 uncultured Chloracidobacterium sp.
GAAACCTCGGTCGAGTCAGCAGCCGTGATCTGAAGCACCCCCATGCGGGCCGACTTTACCGCACCGATCGAATTTCCCGTACTCGCAGCGATCTTTTCGGCGCGGATCTTGGCGTCCTTTGCCGCTTCGCCGAGCATTTCGATCTTCAGGTCGCCGATCTGTGTGTAGTAATACTGTGGCGGGTTAGACTCTATCAGAATACCCTGGTTGATCAACTCGGTCGCCTCGCGAGCGATCTTGGCTATCTTTTCAACTTCGGTCGAACGCACGTCGATCGACTGTCTGAGCGAATACCCCGTTATCTCCGATGTCTCGTTGCCGTTGGCGTCCTGTTTTTTGAGCGTAGTCGTAGTGATCGACGAGACGGTCATCTGATCCTCGGGAATTCCCTTGCTGACAAGGTAACTCTTTATCCGCGGTACGTTCTCGGACAGCTGCTTGTACGCATCGCTCAACTGCGCCGACTGTGACGAAACACCGGCGGACCAGACGACGAGGTCTGATTTGATCCTCTTCTTGGCTGAGCCCGTTACCGTGATCGCGTCATCGCCTTTTTTTGACTTCGCGAAAAACCAGCCAAATATCGCCGAAGATAGAACAAGGCCTATCGCAATGGCAACACCTGTATTAAACCAATAACTATTTCCTTCACCGTTCATTTTCATAATGGCTACCTCATTAGCCATATGAATAATGATCGATGCGGGCCGTGCTCAGTAGCGGGCGGCACACGTCGCGGATATGTGGTTAACCACAGCGCGATCTCGCGTGTTCTCAGCCCGAATACAGGTCGAGACGGTCGGCAGCCTTGAAAAGGGCGTAGCCAATGACACACGCAAATACTACGTAAAAATAGAAAGTGAATAGATTGCCGATCGCCATCGCGGGCAGATTGCCGACAGACGGCATATCAAAGGGGCTGAAAATGACATTGAGCACACCGCCGACGATGCCCGACAAGATCGAGATCACGAGCACCATAAGCAGGATCTTGACGTAGTCCAGCCCAAGACGCTTTATCGTGTCCAGGCCGACCAGGGGATTTACCGTAGCCGTGAACGAGCGTGTATAGCCCGCGACCGTACACGCCGCCGGGAAATAGAACAGGCCCCACAGCAATGCGATGCCGCCGAGAAAGACGAACAATATTCCGTAGCCGAGGATCGCCTTGATCATCTCCGCCCGTTCTTTTGCCTTGGTCTCGGGGGTCTTTCCGATCGTGGATTCAAGCTGGGCCTTTCGCTGTTCGTTGATAAGGTTATTTATCTCCTGAAAGTCGCGCTCTTCATCGTTCCGGATCTGGTCCGCCGCATTGACGGTATTTCGGGCGAGCACTTCTTCGTCAGGCACCTCGCCATTTTCGATCGCCTCGACACGCCGCTGCTGCAGGTTGGCATCTTTTCTGATGATGTCCTGCATTGTCGCGTTATTCCTGGCGACGCGATCGGCATAGACCGCACCCGGGCTGACCGTTCGGGCCGCGTCCGTCTTAATGCCGTTCATTTCGTCCTTCACGGCTCCCATTACCATGAAGATCGCTACTATCGCGACAGCGATCAGCGGGCCAAACGACGAAATATAAACACCGATGCTAAGGAAGAACGGATGAACGACGTCGTCCCATATCGAAAAATCGTCGAACGAGGGCATGAAATTCTCGCCGAGCTTGCCCTGTGAAAAGTTGTCGGCAACATTGCCGAGCACGCCAAAGGTCAGAGTGTTGGCGAGCATAAAACAAAAGATCGCCGACGCCATCATAAAGATACCGCCAAAATTCACAGCCGCCTGGCCCAACGAGATCAGAGAAAATAGTATGGCCCCAAACAACAAGCTCGTCTTGAATTTGAAAGGGTGGGCAAAGGCGTTGATAAGGTCACTGAACCCAAAGCCCTGCGTCGCGGCACGATGCCGCAGCTGTGTTTCGGCACGTACTTTTTCAACTCTGGCCATCGACGAGCACATAGCTCCGCAGAACGGGCAGATCCGCACCGTGCTGCCGTACGCACTCGGGCACGCCTTGCAGAAAGTATTGGCACATGTGTCGCACTGATACGCGGCCGGCGCGTCGGCATGGACCGCGCAGACCGGTTCGCCTGTCGGGTCCGCGGACGGCATTGACGGCAGAGCATTAGTAAATTCGTTTACCTGCGGAGCGACGCCGAGTATCTCGGTCGTAGTGGACGTGATCACCGGAGCGGCCGGGGCTGCGGCGTCCTTGGCATTAAAGAACTCGGTAAGAGCCGGGACCTTGCCAGCCTCGATCCATCGCAGATTACCCTTGCGCACGCGGTCTATCCTGAGCAGCGAGCCCTCGGCGATCCATGTCGTCATTTCGTCGAAGCTGGTGTCGTAAACTTTACCGCCGGCCTCGACCTGCCAAATTTCCTGATCCGGTTCTACGTTCATATGGCCCTCAGGCGACCAGACGGTCTAATAGTCCGTGGTCCATTTCCGCCTCGGCGGCACGCTTCTCCGCCATCTGACGGACGATCCCGTTGGCGACCTCGCCGGCCTTGCAAGCCTCGACGAGTGCCTCAACGACGTCGGATTGGTAACGCGTTCCGACAAAACTGCGCAGGCGTTCGAGCGCCGCGCCGAGCTCCATTCCCTTCTGGTACGGGCGGTCGATGGTCATCGCATCAAATGTATCAGCGACCGATACGATCTTTGCCTGAAGCGGGATCTGATCGCCGGTGAGCCCCTGCGGATAGCCCTTGCCGTTTACCATTTCGTGATGCATGTACATGCCGGGCAGGAATTCCTTCATCGCCGGTATCTGAGACATGATCTTATAACCCTTCATCGGGTGCGTCTTCATGACCTCGAATTCCTCTTCGGTTAGAGCCGCAGGCTTTTTCAGGATATTGTCATCAACCGCTATCTTACCGACATCGTGAAGCAGTGCGCTGATGCGAAGTGTCTCGAGTTCATCCGGAGGGAGATTCATCCGCCTGCCTATCGCGACCGAAATGCGCGAGACTCGCTCAGAATGGCCTCGTGTGTATTTGTCCTTGCCGTCGATCGCGGCAGCGAGCGCCTTGACCGTGCCGACGAACAACTCGCGATTCTCCTCGGCGGCCTTGGCGAGATTGGCGATCTGGTCCTCGATCTTGCCGCTCATGAAATTGAAGGTCTCAGCGAGCGTCCCGACCTCAGTAATGTTGCGGGTATCTACCCTCGATGAGAAATCGCCGTGTGCGATCTGCTTTGCCGCCGCAACGAGCTTGAGCAACGGCCGGGTCATGTAGCGCGAAAGCACCAGGCCGGCGGCAAGTGCAAAAACTGCGAATAATAGACTGATAAGCCACGTCTGGGTACGCATTTCGCCGACCGAGGCGAGGGCGTGGGCCTCGTCCTGCATGGCGATAACGCCGACGCTATAGCCGTCAGTGATCGACGCTGTCGAATACGCTCCGATCATTTCGTGGGCGACGCCATCGAAATTAGCCTGGAACGGAACCAAAGCCGACTCTACCTGGCGTCCCGATTCGATCCACTCCTCGACGATCTTAAGAGACGCCATATCGCGACGGGAAGAACTTACTTCCGGATCGGGATGAAATATCGCCTGGCCGTTCGCATTGACTGCGAAAACGATCGGCAAGCCGGCATTCCAGAGATCGCCCTCTTTGGCTGCGTTGATACCAACTACGGACTCCGATATCGATTTGAGCGAGGCGACGGCCACAAGCTCGGCGACGTTTTCGCTGCCTTGCGTGACCGCGGAGCGAAACGCAATCATCGACTGTCCGTTCAGGGCCCTTTGCTTGGGTTCTAGGGCCTTGATACGGCCCTTGGACTTGATCGTGGCGAGCTCGGTCGCGATGTCCTCGACCGTAGTGCGATCGACGGCCTCGGAACGGAATACCGCGATCGACTCTGCATTTGTCGGCTTCAGATAGAGAGCGAGCAGGTCGGGGTTCTCGCGAAGGATCTGGCCGAGCTTCGCCTCGATAGCGGGCGAAGTTAAAACACTTGGGTCGCTGTTTAGCTCAAGGGCGGTCGATAAGCCGGCAAGTACTGACGTCCAACGCCTGCCGAACATCTCGATCTGGCGGGCCTTTTCCTGTACGAGCTGGATCTGGTAGCGATTCTCGGCGCTGCGGAGTTCGCGGCCGCTCTTCTCGGACAGAAACCATCCCGACATTACAAGCGGAACGAGGCCGACGACCAACAGCGTGGCGACGACAAATACGATCAGGCTGACTCTCTTACTTGCGGTGGGCATCTGCGGGGAGCGCGCGAAAAAGCGCCATCACTAATTCTAGATGATTGGCGCCGTCTGGTCAACAAGTTTTAACTCTAGCTAACCGTTATATTTTACAAACGCTTGACGATGACTAGAGTGATGTCATCATTCGGGGCGGCCGTTCCGGTAAAATCGGAAAGCGCGGATTCAACCTTATCGCGAATACCGGCCGCAGACCGGCCAACATTCGCCCGGATCACCTCTTTAAGACGTTCCATACCAAACTCGTCCTCGTCGATGTTGTTTGCCTCCGAAACGCCGTCGGAATAAACGACAAGCACATCGCCGGAATTAAGTTTGGCGCAACCGGGCTCATATTCGGCAAAGCTCATCAGACCGAGCGGCAGGCCGCCGGATTCCAACTGCTCAATATCGCCGTTTGCCCTGGCGATAAGCGGCGGATTGTGGCCGGCGTTGATGAACGCTAGATCACCGGTCGTTACGTCAAGCTCAGTAATGAAAAGCGTAACGAATCGGTTCGCCGGCGTATTCTCTGAGAGATATTCGTTGACGGATGTAACCGTCTGAGTAAGGGGCGTTCTTGCGGCAACCTGGCCATGGATGGCCGCGTGCAGGCTCGACATTAGCAGCGCCGCGGCAGTTCCCTTACCTGAGACGTCCCCGAGGGCGACCAGCATCTTTCCGTCGTGCCGCTCTATAAAATCGTAGTAATCGCCGCCGATCTCGTAGCACGAGAAAGAGATGCCCTGAAATTCATAGCCCTGTACCGTCGGCGGCCCTGCCGGCTGAAATCGCTGCTGGATCTCGGTCGCGAGAGCCAATTCCCTCTCCATCCTCTCACGCTGCATGCGAGCGTCAAGCAGGCTGGCGTTCTCAACACGGATCGCAGCTACCGACGCAAGCGTCGTCAGGATGTCGAGATGCTCGGAGGTAAAGCTCGCCTGATTGGTTGGCGAATCAGCATAAATGATGCCGAAGACGTGGCGTTCATCGACGCAAAGCGGCACCGCGAGTACCGACCTGATTCCCTGCAGAACGATCGTCTGGCTGGCGAAACGCGGATCCTGCTGTGCATCGGATGTAAGCACGGACTTACCGTTTTCGATGACTTCCGTCATGATCGCCCGGCTGATACGAACTTCGTCGAGCGGGTCGTCGCTGCCCCGGACCCGTGCAACGCGGATCTGCATATCCTCGGTCTGCCCCTCGTCACGGAGCATGATAACGACGCGTTCGGCGGGAACCGCTTCAAAGACCAGCGACGCGACTTGGTCGAGAGTATCGTCGAGGCCGCTCGATGACAACAATGCCACGCCGACCTTACTGATCAGGCCGAGAAGGTCGGTACGGCTCTTCATTGACGAATCGAGGATCTCGGTCGTCGGGTTACGCCGTGCCGCAAAAGATATCGTGTTCGACGGGTCGAGGTAGTCGGTATTGTCCGCGATCAGCGTCGAGCCGAGGCTGCGAGCCGATGCCAACTCATTCTCAAAGGTTATCTTCGTCTCGCCGATCTGGATCTCGCTGCCGGGATAGAGTGGCAGCGTAGTAGTGACCGGTGTGCCGTTGAGCCTTGTACCGTTTGCAGAACCGAGATCGACGAGCCAGTAATTGTCGCCCTCCTGGCGGACCTCGGCGTGCAGTCGAGACGCAAAGGCGTCGGGAATGCATACGTCGCTGCGGGCCGAACGCCCGATCGTCGTCCGAAGTCTCGATAACGGAAATGTGTCAGTTGTTCCGCTCGGATGTCTGACCGTGATATGAGCCATAACTTAGAGTTGCCTTTTGTGGCCGCGAACCACTATAGTGCCGCCGACGATATCGTGAAGGGCACGACCGCTGGAATTGATACCCGCGATCAGAAATCCGAGCCCGCCGGTTAGAACGGTTAGAAGATAGCCGATAACGTTCCTGCGAAAGATTCCGCCGAGGCGGACGTCAGTGCCGTCGCTGTTTACAATGGTAATGCCCGTGAACATCTTCCCGATAGTTTGCCCGCGGAAGAGCGGAAGCAAAACAAGATCAACTATCAACACGATCAACGCGACAAGCCAGACGAATCCGCTTACGCTCTGCGTTCCGTGATCCGAAAAGAAAGGCGATGCAACAAGCCAGGCGACCGGGATCGTGATAACGATTATGTAATCTATGCACAGTGACGCGCAACGCAGAAGAAACGGTGCCCTAAGATCTGTCGGCGAAAAATCGACAACCTGAGCAAGGGCCGCGGAACGCGGTGATGAAATGTCCTCTGCCTTTGAAACCATTTTCTATTTAACTCATCAAGAAATGCAGTGTAGTATCACCGATACGCAAACGGTCGCCGCTCGCCAGCGGGTGCGGCTGCCTCGGAGCGAGCCGGAATGTATCGGCCGTTCCCGCGATCAATATTGTTCCATTCGACGAGCCGAGATCTTCGACGAGAAACGCTCCGCCCTCTCGCCAAATTCGAGCGTGCCGCCGCGATATCTTCGTTTGCGGGTCGTATCTGGAAAGATCGACCTCTGGAAAGATATTCGACTGCGGATCGCGTCGGCCGACGAGATTCTCGTTCTTTTCGAGCACGAAGATCGGAGCGTCGAGCTCGCTTGTGCCGTCAACTACGAGCTTAGCGGTCGCTCCGGTACGCGGATATATCTCCGCGTGGACGCCCTGCTGGCCGATCGGCTGCTTCGCTCCGCAGAATGCACAGAAAAGGTCGGTGGCGACGATCCTTTGCCCGCAAAAGCCGCAAAACACGATCTGATTCGAAAGACTAACGGCGGCCGGTGCCTCGCTGACGCCGAAGGTAATATTGCCTGTCTTGAGATTCTCAAGATGTGCGACCAGGGTTTGCCGAAGTTCCTCAGCGGAATTGAAGCGGTGCTCAGCGTTATACTCAACGCTCCGCATCAAGATGCGCTCCATTTGATCGGACATCTGCGGATTGATCTGGCGAGGCCGCGGGTTCTTTTGAAAATCGAATATCAGTAGCGGATTATTCTGCGGATCAGCCCCTGTCAGCAGGTGAAACATCGTTGATCCTAGGCTGTAAATGTCCGAGCGAGGTTCGACCTGGCCGGAAAATAGCTCAGGCGGAGCATAACCCATTGTTCCGACGGCGGTAACGCCTTTCTGCTCGTGATTGATAGAGCGGGCAATGCCGAAATCGATCAACATCACGCGGCCGGTGTTGCCGTCGAGCATGATATTTGACGGCTTAAGGTCTCGATAAACGATCGTCGCGGGCAGCCCGTGAAGGTAAGCAAGGACATCGGCTATCTGGATAGCCCACTCGGTCACCGTTCGTTCGTCGATGCGGCCGCCCGGCGTTGACCTTAACCTCGCCGCGAGGTCGCCGCCTGAGATGTACTTCATGACGAGATAGAATCGGCACTCCGTTTCGTCGTAGAAATAATCGTATATCGTCGGGATCGAAGGATGGTCGAGTGTAGAAAGGATCGTCGATTCGCGCTTAAAATCCTCGATGGCTTTGAGCTGCTGTGCTTCCTCGATACTCGACTGGACCATCTCCTTGACCGCACGCTCGACGTCGCCCAGATTTTGATCGAATGCGAGATAGACCGCTCCCATACCGCCGCCGCCGATCTTTTTTGCGATCCGATATCGGCTATTTAGAATGACGCCCTCGCTAAGCGTTTTGAGGCCCGAGCGTTTCCCGGAGGTATCGCCGCCGATCGCTTGCGAGGTCTCACCATTCGGAAGATCGGCTGAGTCTGTTAAGGACTGTTCTTCGGATGATAGGGAGATCTCCTCTATCAAGAGAGGCTCGTTTTCAGTTGGAGCGGGTCCGTCACCCTCATCGGATACCTCTTCAACCGTTTCGGATATGGCGTTACTCTCGTCCGCGGCTTCAACTAAAGAAGCGTCCTCGAGTACATCTTCTGCCTCGATCGGATCGACCAGCTCCTTGACGGACTCGTCCGCGGGCGCAGCCTGTACCGCCCCGCAAAACGGGCAAAATCCATCAGTCTCAGCGATCTCGACGCCACAGGCGTGACACAGGTGCATTATCGTCTTGGGTAGAATTCGATGCTCGGCCTAGTGATTGATCTGAAAACGTAAGAAAGTCTTACCGACGATGACCTCGTCATTGTCGTTCAACGCCTGCGGATTACCGGGCAGCAAACGTCGGCCGCGATTAATATATGTGCCATTGGTCGAACCAAGGTCCTCAATAAAATAGGCACCATTTCGACGAATTATCCTTGCATGGCGACGCGAGACCTTTGCGTCGGAATCGTGTGCGTCGAGGTCAACATCCGGAAAAATGCCGTTATCGGCATCCCAGCGTCCGATAGTCGATTCATCGTTGACCAGCTTGAACTCAGTGCCCGGGCTATCGCCGCGTTCGATAACGAGGGTTGCGTGAGCGACTCCGGAGCTTGCCTTAACGCTCGGCATTGAGACGACAGTCTCGATCTCAACGTCAACCGGTGGGATCCCAAGCGAGGTTATGCTTACCGGCCTCGCAACCGAACCTGAGGTTCTCGGCGGCACGTACGGCGGCGGCTCGGCGTTTGGCGGCGTAGTCTCATGTACTGAAGCCAGCCGATTACCGCACTCGTCGCAGAAGCGGGATGTATCTAGATTGGCCGTCTGGCACCTTGGACACCTGATCATATCTTTTCCGTCCCGAATTCCAAGATCGTAGCTTTTAGCAAACTTGTATTTTACTCCTTACGACAGGTTACGTAAATCCTAATTCGAGTAATAACTTACGTCAACCCGACATAACCCGGCCGAGGGCCATCACCATACTGAATTTCTTTCGGATGATGGGACATCACTTCCATCGCCATTACGAACATTCGCAATTCTGAAGTTCACTGTCGCAAAATGCCGAGCGGCCACGGTACACTTTTTTGAAACAATGACAAAAAGCGTGTCGTAGTACCTGCTTGACGCGACGAGCAGTACCGTTTTCGCTATACTCTGAACACAGAGACTTTTATTCATTGAGAGGGACTTGAAACTATGGCATTGAGCCGTAAGAAAAAGATCATTATCGGCGCCGTTGCGGTGGTGGTTTTGGCCGTGATCATCATAGGCAGCATCTTCGCCACACGCACCGACACTCCGGAGGTGACGGTGGTCAAGGTGGAGACGAGAAAGGAACTTCGCTCGACCGTAACTTCGTCAGGTGAGGTCCGCCCGATACAGTATATGAACCTCACGAGCGAGGTCCAGGGCCGCATCGAAGAGATCTATGTTAAAGAGGGCGACCTGGTTACAAAGGGCCAGCCGCTGGTCAGGCTCGATCCAAATCAATTGCAGTCGAGTACGGACGCTCAGCTAGCCGCATTTCAGGCCTCACAGGATGAAGTTCGCGTTTCGCAATCTCAAGTGACTGCGGCGCAGAACAACCTAGCTCAATCGCAACAGCAGTACAACGTCGCCCAGGTCGCTGTCGACTCGGCACGGCAGGCAGTTATTACGGCCCAGGCTGACGTCGATCGGGCGCAGGTCGAGGTCAACGCAGCGAATCGCGAATTGACACGCAACCAGCAGCTTTTAGAGAGCGGTGTTATTTCGCGTCAGATCTATGACGAATCCAAGGACCGCGTCGACAATGCACGAGCATCGCTCAATACGGCAAAATCAAACCTTAATGCACGCGAGATAGGGGTCAAGGATGCTCAAACCCGCCTCGCTCAGCAGGCGGTGGCCGTCAAGGATGCAAGACGGGCAGTCGATACGGCGAATTTGAATGTGTCGTCGAGTCAGTCCAGGGCAAATCAGTCTGCCGCCCAACTTCGCGGGCAGCGCAGCCAGCGTGACAAGACCATGCAATACGCTCCGATCAATGGCGTTATTGCAGAGATCCCGTCAAAGGTTGGAACCTTCGCAGTTGCGGGCCTTTCGACAACGGCTCTTCTCACGATCGCCGATATGTCGTCGATAAATGTCGAGGTAAAAGTGGATGAAACCTCGATCGATCGCGTCGAGGTGGGCCAAAAGGCGAAGATCAAGGTTGACGCGTTCGGTGATAAAGAGATCATTGGCGAAGTGCGGCAAAAAACACCGCTGGCCGTCGGCAAGTCACAGACAAGCGGAGGCCTTTCTACAAACATCAACGTCCAGGAAGCGAAGGAATTTCGCGTCGTGATCGAATTGAAGGAAGTACCGCAGGACGTTCGCGACGGACTTCGTCCCGGCATGAGTGCGACGGCTGAGATCACCACTAAGACGGTGAACGACGTCATCGCGGTGCCGCTGCAAGCGGTCATTGAAAAGAAACCTGATGCTTCGCCGGCGCCGACACTGCAGGGCGACGCCCCGCCGCCATCCGAAAAGCCAAAGAACATTACAGGCGTATATATCCTCGATGGCAACAAGGCAAAATTCGTTCAGGTCGAGACCGGTATCATTGGTGAATCTGATCGCGAGATCCTAAGCGGTATCAAAGCCGGTGATGAGGTCATCACGGGGCCTAGCCGAGTACTTAATACTCTCAAAGATGGTGCGGTCGTGAAGAAACAGACGAAGAAAGAAGGCGAGAACGCTAATAAGTCATAGCCATGTATCGATTTATGGAAGACGAGAACGGCAACGGGACAGCGGCCGCCGCCGCTACCGAAAAACACGCAAAGCCGGAGTCGGGTGCGTTGATCGAGATGCGTAACATCTGGAAGACGTACCAGATGGGCACCGAGGAACTGCATGCGTTGAGGGACGTCTCGTTCGAAGTGCAGAAGAACGAGTACCTCGCGATCATCGGTCCGTCGGGGTCAGGCAAATCCACGTTGATGAACTTGATCGGCTGTCTCGATTCCCCGACCAAAGGCGATTATTGGATCAACGGTAATCTCGTCTCTGAAATGTCTGACGACGAGCTTGCCCGGATCCGCAACAAGGAGGTCGGATTCGTTTTCCAGACGTTCAATCTCCTTGCACGTGCTACCGCTCTGCATAATGTCGAGCTTCCCTTGATCTATGCCGGGATCAGGGCCGCCGAGAGGCACGAAAAAGCCGAGGCTGCCCTTGCGTCGGTGGAACTTAGCGACCGAATGCTCCATCGACCGAACGAGCTCTCCGGCGGCCAGCGACAACGCGTAGCGATCGCCCGTGCGCTGGTGAATCATCCGTCGATCCTACTGGCGGACGAGCCAACCGGTGCTCTCGACTCCAAAACTAGCGTCGAGATCATGCATCTGTTCGAAAAGCTGCATGAGGAAGGCAATACGATCATCCTGGTGACTCACGAACCGGAAGTTGCCGAACGAGCTCACAGGGTCATAACTATTCGTGACGGAAGGATCGAGAGCGACGAGCGGATCAAATAAATGGACTCTATTCCGGGCTACGTTTCGATCGTTTTCATTCTGACTACGTTCGCGACCGTAGCCTTTTTCCTTCAGGCCGCCAAGCGCGTCGGGCTGGATTCTGTACCCTCGAAGATCCTCGTATTTCTACTTCCGCTTTGGATATTCTTCCAGGCGATGCTTGGACTCGGCGGCTTTTATCAGGTCACCGAGAACGTGCTGCCGCCTAGGATCGTCCTTTTTGGCGTTTTTCCGACCACACTTCTTATTATTTCGTTCTTTCTTTTCTTCAGAAAGAGTTTTATTGAGAGTCTGCCGCTTGGGATCCTGACAATGGTGCACATCATACGGATTCCGGTCGAGGTAGTGTTGTACTGGCTCGCCGCCGGCAGCATGATACCTCATTTAATGACTTTCGAAGGCCGTAATTTTGATATTCTCTCGGGAATTCTGGCCCCGATCGCTTATCTGCTTGCTTTCCGCGCCGGTGAAACCCGACGGGGTGTTTTGATCGCTTTTAATGTGATCGGCCTCATTCTGCTTGCGAACATCGTCACGATCGCCGCACTGTCTGTTCCCTCACCGATTCAGCAATTTGGGTTTGACCAGCCAAACAGAGCAGTTTTGTACTTTCCTTATGTTTGGCTCCCAACACTGGTCGTTCCCATAGTTCTTTTCTCTCACCTCGCGACGTTCTGGAAACTATTCGCGACAAAACCTGTGCCCTAGGGCTCGCATTTGCTAAACTCTCTTAGGCGGTTCGCGTATAATACACGAGCGATAAATGAACCTTTCAGAGACGTTAAAACTTGCATTCGATGCGATCCTTGCGCACAAACTGCGCTCGTTCCTTACGCTGCTCGGAATGATCATCGGCGTAACGGCGTTCATGGTCGTGCTTTCCCTGCTTCAAGGGTTTAATTCGTACGTTGACGAGAAGATCGCTGGGATCGGCTCGAATTCTTTCACCGTTCGTCGTTTCAGTTTCGACGATTTTAAGGATACAGACACGATCGCGGCAGCACAGCGCCGAAATAAGGAACTTACCTTTGACGAGATGAATTTCATACGGGAACGTGCCCAGCTCATCGACAAGATCGGTGCAAAGGCCGGCGGTATGGGGCGCGATGTGAAACGCGGCAGCGAATCCATTACCAGCGTTCAGATCAGCGGTGCCGAACCCGTGATCGCCGAGATCGATAAGCTTGATATCGCCGAGGGAAGGTTCTTTTCGGTTCCCGAGAATGACAACGCCGCCCGCGTCGCGTATATCGGGATGGACGTCGCCAAGAAGTTCTTTCCGCAGGGCGGTGCCGTAGGTGAGGAGATCACGATCTCGGGGATACCTTACAGGATAATTGGCGTGCAGACCGCAAAAGGTACTGTCTTCGGCCAGCCCCAGGACAATTTCGTAACGTTGCCGATCAAGACGTTCGGGTCGTCCTTTGGCGGCCTCCGAAATAACAGGGCACCTTACTTTGTTGTCACCGCCAAGAACGACAAGGTCTTTAATGATGCAGTCGAAGAGGTCAGAACGCTCCTGAGGATCAAGCGCAAGCTGAATTTCGGCGAGAAGGACACCTTCGGTATTTTAACGCCTGATGCCATCACAGGCATTCGCGATAGGATCCTCGGCCCGACATTCTTGGTAATTATTGCGGTTCCGACTATTGCCCTCGTTGTTGGTGCGATCGTGATCATGAATATAATGCTCGTTTCGGTGACCGAGCGAACAAAAGAGATCGGCATTCGAAAGAGCCTTGGAGCCCGTCAGGCCGACATCCTCAAGCAGTTCCTGTTTGAATCTGCAACGCTTTCGGCGATCGGCGGAACTATTGGGCTGATCATTGCGGAGCTTCTCGGAATAATTCTTACGAAGTTTGTCTTTCAAACCCGGATTCCGGTCTGGTCGGCTGTATTTGCGATAGCCGTATCGGCCGGCGTGGGCATATTGGCGGGGCTTTTCCCGGCGTGGAAGGCGGCCCGTCTCGACCCGATCGAGGCATTAAGAGCGGATTGATGAAATGAAGGTAATTACCGGCCCATTCTACGAAAATCTAAAGATGGCGTTCGACACGCTGCGCTCTAATAAGCTGCGATCATTTCTCACCATCGTCGGCGTCGTTGTGGGCGTTATCACTGTCATGCTGATCTCATCGATCATCAGCGGTATTAACGTCGCGGTCTCGAAAGAGGTAGAGAAATTTGGAACGAGGTCGATCTTTCTTTACAAGATGGATATCGGCATACGAACGTCTATGCCGACGCGTGAAGAGCGAATGCGAAAGCCGCTCACCATGGCGGACGCCGAGGCGATAAATACCCTGCCCTCGATCGAAGTTGCTGTCCCGTTCCTCGATATTTCTAACAACTTTTTCGGACAAAAGATCACGGTGACGGGAAAGAATGGAAAGACGTCGTCGTCGGTCCAGTTGAACGGCACTCTTCCCTCTGTCGACAAGACCACCTCAGAGGTTCTAGTCGACGGACGTTGGTTCTCAGAGGGTGAGAACGAAACGAAGACCAACGTCTGTGTTATTGGCGACTTTATCAAAGAGTCGTACTTTCCCTACGAAAATCCGATCGGACAGACAATAGAGATCGGGGCCCAGGAATTCAGGATCATTGGCCTGCTGCAAAAGCAGGAACAGCTCTTCGGCGGCGGTGGCGGCAACAACGACCAGTCAAATAAGATCTATATGCCCATGGGCTCGGCCCTCAAATTGAAGCCCAACGCAGAAGACCTATTTATTCTCGCTGTCGCGCGAGAAGGCCAACTCGAAAAAGCTAAGGACGATGTTCAGGACTTGCTCAGGCAGCGCCGTAATGTGAAATTTGGGCAGAAGAATAACTTTGCAATGGAGACCGCGGCCAGCATTATTGACCAGTTTCAGGCGATCACCGGCGGCGTGTTCCTCGCGATGGTCGTGATCTCGTCGGTCGGCCTGATGATCGGCGGCATTGGTGTGATGAATATCATGCTCGTATCCGTCACCGAAAGGACTCGCGAGATCGGTATTAGAAAGGCTATCGGTGCAAAGCAGAGCGACATCTTGCTGCAATTCCTAATCGAGGCAGCGACCTTAACCGGCTTCGGAGGTATCGTTGGGCTCTTGATCGGGTGGCTGCTGACGCTCCTGGTAAAGTTATTCATGCCGTCATACGTCCCATTGTGGGCCCCTGTAGCTGGTTTTGCGGCCAGTGTGGGCATCGGGCTCATCTTTGGGCTATTCCCCGCCTGGAAGGCCGCGAGGCTCGACCCGATCGAATCTCTCAGATATGAATAAAAAAGCCCCTTTTGTGAAGGGGCTCTCCTGATCCGCGCGTACTGCTTCATCTAGCTGATGAAGCTCGGGAAAAGTGCCGCCATAGCAATACCGAACAAAAGCAGAATGACGAAGATGCCGATCGACGCCGACCACGCGGCGCTGCCGGAAACCCTCTCGCCGGCGTTTTTGAGGCCAGTGGCGTTAAACCAGACCCATGCAAGAGTCAGTACGCTGAATGTGCCCAGGATCGTATAGATGATCGGATGTTCCGACGGGAGTACGAGAAAATTCAGACTGTCTTGTATCAGCGACTGCTGCCCAAGGATCGGATGAATATCGGTCGGCTCCTTGATGAAAAGAATGATGGAATTTAGTACAGACCGGATCACACTGACGGGAAATGAAGCATAGATCGCTGACGAGAACGCTTGCCAGAAGTTGATCTTACCCCCCATCGCCATTGCAAAGAGCATAAATATCCCGGCCAGGATAGAATATCCGAACACCGACATTCCGAAGCCCGCCACCGCCTGTCCGGTCCTGGCGATAGGACTCTTGGCCTGGGCTATGGCGTCGGCCCGTCCGGCCTCGATCTGTTTCTTAGCTTCTTCGTTATTCGCGATCATTGACATCTCAAGTGTCTTATCGATCGAAAAGGAGACGATACGTTCCGCACCAAGCCGATTAACGAAGAGGTTGCCGTAAACCGTCGAAAGTATGGTCATCGTCAGCAGGGCTACAAGCCATCGCGGATGCCGTCTCAGGTTGCCAAAGACCTCGGATGGAGAAAAGAAGATATTAGCGAGCGTACCGCCGGTGGACATACGCTCGGTGCCCTCATCGGCGGGTCTGTCAATAAAGCTGAGCCCGATTATTAGCCCTCCGAATAGGATCATAACCACACCGGTTTGCGTTAGGTAAGGAATGATCTTAGTGATACTAAGAATGGCAACGACCAGACCGATCGCCGCAACGATTATCCCAGCAATTCGATTCATATTGTCCTCAATGGTTAAGGTTTGATAACTACACCACGAATTACGCTCTTGCCGATGCGATAGTTTCAAGTTTTGGCGTCATCGGCACCGCCGTTTGGTAGCCTTCTGATCGGATACAGGCGGAAAAATGACCATCCTCGATCTCCCGAAGTTCCGGCTCGATACGTGAGCAGTCATCGATCGCGGCCGGGCACCTAGTCCGGAAGCGACAGCCGGATGGCGGATCGATCGGTGTCGGCACATCGCCTTTTAGAACAATGCGTTCACGCTTTACTTTTGGATCGGGTACCGGAATGGCCGAAAGCAATGCCTGAGAATACGGATGCAGCGGGTTTGCATATAGTTCCTCGGCGTCGCATATCTCGACGATCTTGCCGAGATACATCACCGCAACGCGGTCTGAAATATGCTCAACGACCGCAAGCCCATGTGAAATAAAGAGATATGTTAGCCCGAATTCCTCCTGAAGTTCCTGAAGCAAATTAACGACCTGCGCCTGTACCGAAACGTCGAGCGCCGAAACCGGTTCGTCGCAAATGATCAGTTTTGGGTTAAGGGCGAGTGCCCGGGCGATGCCGATGCGCTGCCGCTGGCCGCCGGAGAATTCGTGAGGATACCTGTCGGCGTATTTTGGATCGAGACCAACTCGCGAAAGAAGGTCCTCGACCCTGGCGTTCTGTTCCGCCTTACTTCCTATGCGATGGATCTTGAGCGGTTCCGAAATGATCGACCGTACGCTCAACCGCGGATTCAGACTGGCGTACGGATCCTGAAAGATGATCTGCATCTCACGCCTGAGAGCCTGCATTTCGTCATGCGGCAGCCCTACGATATTCTTTCCTTCGAATACAACCTCTCCGCTAGTCGGCTCATGAAGCCGAAGCAGACAGCGGCCTACTGTTGATTTACCACAGCCCGATTCGCCGACGAGGCCGAGCGTTTCACCTGAGCGGATCTCGAACGAAACGTCGTCCACTGCCTTAACGACGTCATCGCTATTCTCCACGGGAAAATACTTGACCAGATGTCGCGCCAGCAGCAGCGTGTCAGGTTGTGCAATTGAGATTGAATTCATCCGTTCGCACCTATCGTTCGATGTCCCTCGACAAAGAGTACGCAGCGAACGGACGCCCCGCTCGGGTGCCGGTAGAGAGGTATCTCACCATGTGTACATCGTTCGACACGAAATTCACAGCGGGGCGCAAAATGGCAGCCCGGCGGCAACTGTGTTGGGCTTGGCACCGTGCCCTCTATCGTCTGAAGCCGCTCAGCCTTCGCGGTCCCAACTTCAGTGAGTTTTGGAACCGACCGCAGCAAGCCCTGAGTGTAGGGGTGTTTCGGGTGCTCGAACAACTCGTCAACACTCGATTCCTCGACTATTCTCCCCGTATACATAACACAAACGCGGTCGGCAACTTCTGCCACAACACCTAAGTCGTGGGTGATCAAAAGAACCGCCAGCCGGCGCGAACGCCGCAATTCATCGAGCAGCTCGAGTATCTGCGCCTGAATGGTAACATCCAGAGCCGTCGTCGGTTCATCCGCTATCAAAAGCTCGGGATCGCACGCAAGCGCCATCGCGATCATCACACGCTGGCGCATTCCGCCTGAAAGTTGGTGAGGATAGTCGTTTACACGCCTTTCAGGCGACGGTATCGAGACTTCCCTCATTGCCTCGATCGCACCATTCCAGGCGGCTTTCTTATCCAGCCTGCGATGAAGCCGCAACGCCTCGGCTATCTGCTCGCCGACCGTGTACACAGGATTGAGAGAGGTCATCGGGTCCTGAAAGATCATCGCGATGTCATTCCCGCGGATCTGCCTCAGCCTTTCATCGGTAGCGGTTGTGAGTTCTTCGCCTTTGAATTTGATAGAGCCGGCAACGATCTTTCCCGCCGGCGAGATCAGCCGCATCACGGAGAGCGCGGTGATCGATTTGCCGCACCCCGATTCGCCGACGAGTCCGATCAACTCGCCTTCGCCGATCGTGAAACTCACGCCATCGACCGACCGCACTAACCCGGCGCGAGTCGGAAAATGAGTTTGCAGGTCTGTGACCTCAAGCAGTTTTGTCATCTACGGCTTATTTTTGATCGGATCTGCAGGCCGCTTGGGCAGCTTGACCGGTGTTGCGATCTTCTTCATCAATTCGGTAACGGCCCGTTCCAATTGCGGGTCGCCGCCTGCGAGCACCGACCTTGGATCGTTATCGACCTCGATATCTGGGTCGACGCCGTAACCCTCGATAATGTATTCGCCTTTCGCATTCGCGAGTGCGGATTGAGGCACATTCGTTACGCCGCCGTCGATTAGGGTTCCCCGATTATTGATGCCGACTACGCCGCCCCAGCTTCGCTTGCCGACCAGCTGGCCCAGACCGGCTTCGCGGAACATATACGGGAAGATGTCGCCATCCGAGGCCGAATTCTCATTCAGAAGAGCGATCATCGGTCCCGGAAAAGCTCCGTCGGGATACGTACCGCCATCCTCATTTGCACGGCTGAAGTTAATGCCAAGGACCTTGCGCCGTAATCGTTCGATCAGCATCCGCGAGACATTGCCGCCTCCGTTTGCCCGAACATCCACGACCAGCCCTTCCTTCCTAAGCTGCGGATAGTACCACTTGATGAACTCTCTTAATCCCGGTGCTCCCATGTCGGGGATGTGAATATATCCGAGTCGGCCGTTGGACATTCGATCGACACGGGCGCGGTTTGCCTGGATCCAGTCAAGATAGATAAGGTCAGATTCATTTGTAACCGGACGGAAAGTCACCGTTCTCGATCCCTGCATCGTTGCTGAGTTGTTGAGGGTAAGCGTTACTGTACTGCCGGCCTTACCCCTAAGATAAGAGTAAATATCCCGGTCCGCGGTAACGCTTTCACCATTTATCGCCAGCACATAATCGCCAACACGGGCGTCGCTGCCCACCTCGGTCAAAGGTGAACGGTATTGATCTTCTTCGTTCTGGCCATTAAAGATCTTTGAGATCTTGTACCGGTTGGCAGCCTTGTCCACCTCGAACCTTGCTCCGGGCAGAGCCACCGGAACGCGTGGAGGCAGGTTGAAATCGCCGCCGTCTATATAAGCATGCTGCACCGTAAGCTCGGAACACATTTCGGAGATGACATAGTTGAGATCCGAACGATGGGCGACGTATGGAAGCCATTTCTTGTAGTCCTCGCGGATCTTGACCCAATCAAAGCCATGCATGTTCCCTGCGTAGAACCAATCGCGGTACTGACGCCAAACCTCATTGAAGATCTGGTTCCACTCGGCGACCGGGTCGATCTCGGTCACGAGCCCGGCGGTTGAGACAGCCTTTCGCGACCGTTCGCCCGCAGGATTTGCGTCGAATATGGCAAAACCTCCCTGCGTCGCGGTCATCACTTTCAAACCGTCAGCCGATAGAGCGTAACCGCCTGCCGGGGTCACCAATGTTGTCTCGCGGCGGTCTCTCAAGGAAAAGATCCTGAGCGACGGCTGAACGTCCGACGGACGCCCGTTATAAAAGTTCCCTTGCACCGTGTAGATCAGGTGCCCTTTAACGGCCGAAAGGCCCGCGTAATTATCAGCTCCAAGCGGGGCTTTCGCGGAACGCGATTCGATGCCGTCAAAATCGATCTTCTCTGGTGCCGCAGCCGGAGCGGCAGCGGGCGCATCTTTCTTTTCCTCAGCGATCTGAACCTCATCGCTCTCCGGCGGGAATGGATTTTTAGTATCCTTTCTGAGCGCCAAAGCGTAGATCTGGTTCATCCGGTTCGTCGCGTAATTGAATTCAGAATTAGATATCAGCGGAGCGTATTCACGCGCGCTGATGAAGTAAAGGTAACCGCCGGCCGGATCCCACGCGGGGCTATTCGCATTGAACATCTCGGGTGTGACCCGATAGTTCTTATTTTCTTCGGCACTCCATACATAGACCGAACTTACGCCATTTTTGTTAGCCATTGAATAGCTAAGATAATTGCCTTTTGGCGACCACTCATAATCCTGGATCAGTCCATTTGGAGCATCGGCAACGACTTGCAGTTGTTTTGTCGCAACGGTGAAGACATAAACCTTGCCATCCTTGTCACTGAATGCGATCTTCTTTCCGTCGGCGGACCAATTCGGAGCATATCGCATCCCGGTCGAGCCGTTCGTCATTTGTTCCGGGGGAGTTGAGCCATCCTGGGCGACGAACCAAAGTTCTTCCTCACCGCTCTTGTCCGAGATAAATGCGATCGTTTTGCCGTCTGGAGACCAGGCAGGCCATTTATCATGTGCCCCGGACGAACGGGTCAGATTACGCGTACCGCCCTTTTCGATCGGAGCCGTGAAGATATCGCCCCGCGCACCGAAGACCGCACGTTCGCCCTTAGGGCTGAGAGAATATGAGGCTATTTGTCCGGCAACGGATGCCTGCCGCTTACGTCTATTGATACCATCGTCAGGCACCGTGATCGTTAGTTTTGTCGCCTTTTTGGCCGAGGTATCAAAAACCTCTAACTCACCGTCACGTTCGTAAATGATACGGGACTGCTCATCCGAGCTTGGCCAACGGATATCCCAGTCGCGGTTACGCGTCACCTGGACGGTCTTACCGCTCGTCGCGTCGTAGGCGTACAGATTGAACTTTCCGTCCTTGTCCGAATTGTAATAGACGGATCCTCCGATCCACATTGCATCCCGCGTTGAAAACGGCGTGTCCGAGATCAATTTCACGTCCGCTGTTGCCAGGTCGTAGATATACAGCTTGTTCGCCTGCCCGCCGGCGTATCGCTTTTCAGGACGAAAATCCCTGAATCGAGGCGAGTAAGCGATCTTGTTCCCATCCGGAGAAAACGAACCTGACCCTGCCTCCGGCATGGGAAGCGGTTCGGCGGGACCACCGCCGGGCGAAACCGTATAGAGTTTCGCTATCGGCAGCGACCATGAGTCGCGTTGGCCGCGGAAGAAAATGCGTCCGTCCTTTGTCCACCCCATCACCTGGTTGTCATAGCCCCAGCGAGGAGCCAGCGGTCCTCGAGACGGATAGAACGTCAACTGCTTTGGCTCGCCGCCGCCGGACGGGATCACGTAGACCTGTTCATCGCCATCGTATTGGCCTGTAAAGGCTATCCACTTGCCGTCAGGAGAGAATTTCGGATACGTCTCGACACCCGGATGGGCTGTCAGCCGAGTTGCGATACCGCCCGCTGTCGATGCGGTCCACAGGTCTCCTCCGTACGTAAAGACGACCCTGTCGCCGTACAGATCAGGGAAACGTAAAAGTTTTGTCTGGGCTGCCGTGAGAGCCGCGGCAAAAAAACAAATTCCGATAGCCGAAAGTATCCTGAAACGCATGAATATCTCTCCTGAAATGGTTAGATTGTAATGCTCAAAGTCTAACCTAATCGAACACCTGATTAAAGTTTGCCTTGCTTACTTCTTGCGAGTTCAGTTAGGCAACTAAATCCGTCGCATTTTCCTCAAATGGATGATATTCTTTTTGACGTCACGTGTTCGCGCCATAGGTATTACCCGGGAGAAATAACATTCGTGAAGCAAAGCACTACACTTTCTTTTGCTCTATTAACAGCACTCTTACTGAGTTCGGCCGGTATGTCCCAGAGTTCTACTGCGACTGCCAAGAACGAGTCGGAAAGGTCCAAGGACCTTCCTTCCAAGTCTGCTGCAAAGGTCGTTACACCCGAGACGATCCAGTCTGAGATAAAAGAGGCTCTCTCGGTGATCCAGGGCAATTATGTCGGGGCAAAGACGCTTAATTACAACGATGTATTCAAGTCGTCTATCGACTCGATGCTTCATTCGCTTGACCCGCATTCAAATTATTTCGACGCCAAGGAATTTGAACAGTTTCGTACCGATCAGAGTTCCCGCTACTTCGGAATCGGGGCCACGATCGGAGATCTTAGCGATGCTGACGGCAATGTTATCGCAACCTACATCAAGGCGACCTTTGACGGAGCACCCGCCAATCGGGCAGGCCTGCGATACGGCGACAAGATCGTCGATGTGAACGGAACATCCATGCTCGGTAAGCCGTTCAGCGAGGTTCGCGGATTCCTGCGGGGACCGCAAGGAACGGTAGCAAAGATCACGGTTGAAAGACTTGCAACCGGTAAGCGTGAAACATTGGAGATCGTTCGCGACGCGGTGCCGCAACCGTCGATAAGCGAGGTCTATATGATCCGTCCCGGCGTCGGTTATTTACGAATGAACGGCGGGTTCAATCAAACGACTTCCGGCGAGTTTGTTCAAGGGATGCGAGAGCTAAAGGCCCTTGGCGCACAGCAATTCATTCTTGACCTGCGCGACAACGGCGGCGGCCTGGTGAATCAGGCATGGCGTGTCGCCAGTGCGTTCCTTCAAAGCGGACAGGCAGTATTCAGCCAAAAGGGCCGTGTGCTCGGAGTTGATAATACCTACGAATCAGAGAACCGGACACCGGATCGGTCCCCGCTCGTCGTGCTTGTAAACCGAAATACCGCTTCCGCATCCGAGATCCTTGCCGGAGCTTTGCAGGACCATGATCGAGCGTTGATCGTCGGCGAAAATACATTTGGAAAGGGCCTGGTCCAAAATCCGTTCCTTCTGGACCATGGAACGATGCTTCTGCTCACTATCGCGAAGTATGCCACTCCGTCGGGGAGGCTCATCCAACGCGACTACTCGAACGGTGACCTGTACAACTATTACACTGACGGCGGCAGCCTCCGCAACGACGAGGCCGAACCTGACAAGCCCAAAGGGGCCGAGAGCAAGACCGACACGGGAAGGCCTGTTTACAGCGGCGGAGGTATTGACCCGGATGTGGTTGTTAAGCCAAAGATGATCACGATCGAGCGCAGCCGACAGCAGCAAAAGCTTGTAAGTCCTATTTTCGCCTTTGCGTTGGAGCTATCAAACGGAAAGGTGCCGGGCCTTGAGTCCTATAAAGTCACAGGACCGATCAAGTTCGAATACGACATCAGGGAATCCGATTTTCCGGTCACCGATACTGTATTCGCGGCATTCAAGAAATTTGCGGCCGACAAGTACAAGGTCACTGCCGCCCAGGCTGACAAGGAACGAGAATTCGTGGATCGCACGCTTAGGTCCGAACTCGTGACCGCCGCCTATGGATCGCAAACCTCTTTCCAGGTCTTTAATGAATATGACGACCAGCTCCTCAAGGCGATCGAACTGCTTCCCCAGGCCAAGCAGTTGGCAATTAATGCCGAGCGGGCAAAGGCCGCCGCTTCTCGCACAAGGTCACCGGCGAACTAAGTATTTCTAAAAACGATCCATCATGGACTGCCGCCTCCTTTCGTTGGGGCGGCAGTCGGTATTTACGGGCTCTGTGATACAAATAGCCGTGACAAAATACAGATCCCATTGGTGCCTACGGGTGATAACGGTTCTGTAATTTGCTTCGGGCGTTAAGGGGGCAGTTGATACTAGTTTCGTCGAATACGCTGTGAGTGCTTATAGGTGTTCGCGGCCGATAGCGATCTGGGCCTTGCACAGGTCGCGTTGGGGCTCAACCGTTGCGACGGGGCCTCTGGTAGCTTTGGAGGTCAGTCAGTGAGGAAACTTGTGGCTTTTGCCCCGGAACAGACGATGAAAAAACGGTGACCCAACTACCCGTTTATGGTGACCCAAGAGCGATTTTTGGTGACCCAACGGCTGATTCTCGCCAGCTTGTTCCCGGTTTCAAAATAACCACGTGATCAAATAGTAGACCCCGTAGGCGATCCCTCCTAGGATCGCCAACAGCAATAGCGACAACCCGGCGACCACTAACTTGAATTTGCGATAACGGTTCTCGTCCGGCGGCGAAAGCTGGTTCTGCGGAAAATATGGCGGCGGGCGATTTAACATAATGTGAAGTTTATCGCTTCCTCACCCGAGTTCAAAATAGAGCTATCGCGGCAGAGGCTGTTCAAGATTGGCCATTCCGTAGGCAATTACCGCTACCAGCGAACCCAATTCTGCCAATTCCTTCGGATTTATCTTGTCAAAAGTGTCTGCAGCCGTGTGATGATAGTTGAAATATGTTTGCTGATTGAACCACGGTGCAAACGAGGGTACGCCGGCTTGAGTCAGCGGGCCGATATCCGCTCCCACGCCGCCCTGTGCCTGAACCTGAGCTGCACCCTGGGAGAGCAGGATCCGGGAAAGCGGCGTGAGATACGGCAAAGCCTCCGGCTTACCGGCGAAAAGCATTCCGATCGGATGCGAGGCGCCTAGGTCACTTTCGATAGCTGCAAAATGCTTCTCAATCGAGCCCTTTGCTTCATCGAAATATCCTCGCCCGCCGGCGCCGCCGTTCTCTTCATTCATGAAAGCGACGACACGGATGGTTCTTTTCGGTTTGAGGCCAAGCTGCTTGACAAGATAGGCTGCCTGCATCGAAACCGCAACTCCGCTGGCGTCATCGAGAGCTCCCGTTCCAAGGTCCCACGAATCAAGGTGTCCCCCGACAACGACGATCTCGTCCGGCTTCTCACTTCCCTTCAGGTCCGCGATGACGTTGTAGCTCACTGCATCCGGCAGCGTCTGGGGCGTGAGTGTGATCCTTACGCGGACCTTACCCTCAGCGGCAAGATGTGCAAGTAATTCGGCATCCTCAAATGAAATTGCGGCACCGGGTATCTTTGTAACGCCGTCGGTGTAGCCCATAGAACCAGTGTGCGCGAGACGGTTTTGCGAGCCTCCCGCCGAACGAACAAGGACGGCCACCGCCCCGAGACGAGCGGCAGCCATGGCACCGCCAAAACGAAACTGCACCGCTTGACCGTAGGCCGCCCCGCCGAAACCACTCGCCTGAAGTTCGCGGTCAAACTTATTATTGAAGAGCACGATCTTTCCCGTAACGCGGTCGCGGCCAAGAGCATTCAACTCTTCAAAACTATTTACGACAAGGACCTCTGCTGCGAGGCCTGCTGCAGACGTCGCAACGCTCCCTCCAAGTACGGTCAGGACGATCTTTTGTGACGTGCCCGCCGCCATTCCCGGGAACTCGATGATCTCACCGGTCTCGACTCCGCGGACCCAATGAGGGACCAAGAGTTTCTGGAGACGCACCTCGAAACCGGCCTTTCGCATCTCGTCCGCGACATACTCGACCGCACGATTTGCCTGAGCAGACCCCGATAAGCGCGGTCCAATGTTATTGGTAAGATACCGCGTCCGCGTATAGGCGTAATCGCTCGCAAGCGCGGCCTTCTGAAGCCGCTCCAGCTCTCCAAGGGTTCTATCGGAATAAAGTACCGGGGTCGGGGCCGTCTGCTGAGCGACTATCACAAAGGCCGATACAAGCAGCGTGACAATAGCGGTGAGTATTTTCATAGGTTCATAATAGCGGACGAGTTCCGGTCTACCAAAAATCTGTGCGATAATAACAACTAAGCTAACATCTATTTCTCACAGGAAGGGTTATGAAACGCACAATATCTGCTTTAGGTTTCGTTCTTTTCGCCGCGATCTTCGCGTCTGCCCAGATAACGTTCACTGCGAACGATATGCTAGGCCTTAAACGGCTCTCCGATCCGCAGTTATCGCCCGACGGAAAGGTCGTCGCGTTCACGCTCGGGACCGTCGATCTTGCGGGCAATCGCGTTGTCAACCAGATCTATACGATCAACGTGGACGGGACGCGTCAGCGGCAGATCACCACCGGCAATTCGTCCAGCAGCGGGGCACGGTGGTCGCCTGACGGTAAACGCATCGCCTTTCAGACCGGCGGCCAGATCTGGACGATGAAGCCCGACGGCTCGGACCGTGAGCAGGTAACGCGCCTTTCGACCGGAGCCAGCGGCCCGGTTTGGTCGCCTGACGGTAAATGGATCGCATTCTCGTCCGAGGTGTATCCGGAATGCAATGATGACGCCTGTAACAAGGCTGAGGATGAGCGTCTCGAAAAGAGCAAAGTGCAAGCAAAAGTTACCGAACGCCTTCTGTTTAAGCACTGGAACGAATGGCGTGACCGTAAGCGGGCCCACGTCTTTGTCGTACCTAGCGGAGGCGGAAGTGCCCGAGACGTCACCCCAGGCGACTTCGACGCTCCACCCGCGGTTACCGGAGGAACTGATTACGTATTCTCGCCTGACGGTTCAAGTATCGTTTACGCAAAGAACCCTGACAAAGTTGAGGCGATCTCTACTAACCACGATCTGTTCATCGTGCCGCTCTCGGGCGGAACGGCAAGAAATATTACCGCTGGAATGAACGGTTATGACAACACGCCAATGTACACGCCCGACGGCAAATACCTCTTGTTCCGCTCTCAGGCGACGCCTACCTTCGAGGCAGACCGATGGCGGATCATGCGTTACAATCCGCAGAGTGGCGAGATCGTCGAATTAACGCGAGGGTTTGATCAGCAGGTAGATGAATTCGTGGTCTCGGCAGACAGCAAAACGGTCTTTTTCAAGGCTGGCGAAAGAGGTCGCGGCCCGATCTTCTCGGTACCTGTCGAGCCGGATTTTCGTCTGCGTATCGCGACCCACGTTAAAAAGGTGGTTTCCGGCGTATATGCATCCGGCCTGAATATATCCAACGACGGCGGCACTCTTGTTTTCGCTTCAAGCTCGCTAACGGCCCCGAACGAGGTAATGCGTGCCAATTCCGACGGTTCCGGATTGACGGCGCTTACATCGTTTAGCAACGCTCCGCTTGCCTCATTCGGGCTCCAGAAGGCGGAAGAGGTTGACTGGAAGGGCGCACTGGGCCAAAACGTCCATGGTTTCGTTGTAAAGCCCGCGCGATTCGATCCTGCAAAGAAGTATCCGATGATCGTTCTTATCCATGGAGGGCCGCAGGGGGCATGGAGCGACAACTGGAGTACTCGTTGGAATCCGCAGGTTTGGGCAAATCAAGGTTATGTGGTGTTTTTGCCGAATCCTCGAGGTTCGACCGGGTATGGCCAGCGTTTTGTCAATGAGATCTCAGGTGATTGGGGCGGCAAGGTCTATACCGATCTTATGAACGGTGTTGCCGAGATCGCAAAGCGTCCGTATGTCGATAGATCACGCGTTGGAGCGGCGGGAGCAAGTTATGGCGGGTATATGGTCAACTGGCTCCTCGGTCACAATAACGATCCGCGAGTCAAATTCAAGGCGTTCCTTTCGCACGCGGGCGTTTACAACCTTGAAAGCATGGCCACCTCCACTGAAGAGGTCTGGTTCCCAATGTGGGAATTCAAAGGAATGCCGTGGGATAATCCTGCACAATACAACCGGTGGTCGCCGAACAAGTTCGTGAAGAACTTTGCAACCCCAACACTCGTAACGGCGGGTGAATTGGATTACCGGGTTCCGGTCGATCAGAGTTTGCAGCTCTACACAACGCTGCAGCTCCGCGGGGTTGGATCAAAGCTGGTTATCTTTCCCGACGAAGGCCACTGGATCCTCAAGCCGCAAAATTCTCAATTCTGGCACGGCCAAGTGCTCGAATGGTTCAAAAAGTACCTGAAACCGTAGGTCTAACCTGTATATGAAGCTTATCGATCGTATCTCTTACGCCGGACTGGCCGTGATCCTTACGTTCACGGCCTTTTCGGTATCTGCCCAAAAGCCTCGCCCGGACTTCAACAGGCCGCAAACCTACGACGTCCAGCACTATGTTATCCGAGTTAGTTTCGATCGGGCCGCGAAGACGGTCATCGGCGATTCCACGGTAATTCTGAAACCGCTGAAGCCGAATTTCCGCGTGGTCGAACTTGATGCCGTTGGCCTGAAGTTCAGCAAAGTAACGATTGAACCGGGTGACCTGGCGTTGGGATACAAGATCGAGGGCGAAAAGGTCATTGTAACTTTAGACAAGGACTATTCGCCGGATGATAGTATTTCGATCAACTTCAAATACACCGCGAAGCCAAATAAGGGCATCTATTTCGTCGAAGGCAATGACCGCCGGTCCGCACAGATCTGGACGCAGGGCGAACCCGACGAAACGCGGCATTGGCTGCCGTCATTTGATTTTCCGAGCGATAAGGCGACCACGGAACAGTACATTACCGCAGATAAAGGCGAGACCGTTGTTGGCAACGGCGAATTGATCTCGACGACCGATGCCGGTAACGGTAAAGAGACATGGCACTACAAGATGTCGGTCCCGTTCTCTGTATATCTTGTATCGTTCGTGGTTGGGAAATACGCCAAGGTTGAAGACCGGTATGGCAATGTTCCGCTCGGCTATTACGTCTATCCGGGTCGCGAAGCTAGTGCCCAGAAGGCCTTTGGACGTACCCCTGATATGATCCGTCAATTCGAGTTGCTGACGGGTGTCAAGTTTCCATACAACAAGTACGATCAGACAATCGTCGCAAGCTTCCAGTTTGGCGGTATGGAGAATATTACCGCTACGACCATGGCCGATACCGAGATATTCATGGCCGACACCGAATTTGGCCAGCAGCTGGTAATGGACCTGGTTTCGCACGAATTGGCACATTCATGGTTTGGGGATCTTGTGACCTGTCGCAATTGGGCTGAACTCTGGCTTAACGAGGGCTTCGCGACATTTATGGAAGCTGCATACCGCGAAAGCATCATGGGCCGTGAGGCCTATATCGCCAAGGTCCGCTCGGACGCAGCTCAGTATATGATCGACGACACCATTACACGTCGGCGTCACGGACTATTCAACCTGAGGGCTCGCGAAGTAGCGGCGTTATTCGATAATGCATCGGTCACTTATAACAAGGGTGGAGCCGTGGTTCACATGCTTCGTGAGCAAGTGGGAAACGAGAAGTTTTGGAAGGCTATCAATACCTATCTGAACCGCCACAAATTTGGCAGCGTCGAGTCAACCGATCTGCGTAAGGCGATGGAGGAATCGTCGGGACAGGACCTTGGGTGGTTTTTTGACCAGTGGGTTTACGCGACGGGATTCCCAAAGCTCGATGTTCGGCAGACTTGGAATTCACGCTCAAAGACCCTTCGCCTGACCGTCACTCAAACTCAGAAACTTGACCCCTTGATCCCGTCGGCATTTCGTTTGCCGCTCGAGATCGAGATCGAAACGGCGGGCGCGGTTCGCGAAGAGCGCCTGGATATTGCCAAGCGCGTGCAGACCTTTTCATTCGTACTCGACAATAAACCGAAAGAGGTAAGATTCGACCCAATGGAAAAGATCGTGATCAAGAGCGTTAAAGCACGTCCGTTGATCACGACCCCGAGATAGATATCGGCACCGGTTCAGCAAAACTTCACGGCCGGACGGTCAGGACTGCATTAGTCTTGCTAACCGCGAGTTCGCCCCCGACGCCGTCAGACATACTTACCCGGGCTAACGAGTCCGAGATCGTTATGCTCGAATTGCCTTCCGTCGACCTATCAATATCGAAGGCCAATAGGAGAACCCGATTTCCCTTGCCATAGTCCAGGGCAGTCGAAGAATCAACCAGGATGCCGATCCTGCCGTTGTTGGCCTCGCTATCGTTTATTGTCAAAACGGCGTCCGGACCGGCACCGTCGGAAAGAACGACACGGGCATTCCGCAGAATGTTTGGATCAAATTCCAGCGTAAAGCTAAAACCGAAAACGTCTCCATAACTGTCGACCTCGACAGGCACCGAGATCGTCTCGCCGTCGCCGCCGTCAGGAGGCATAACCCGGATCGAGCGCCCGGAAAACCATGCAAAAAGATCATCCAAGAGCCTCCATCCGCCTTCCGGAGCCGCAATCGGTGACGTTGGCCCGCCCGCCTCGACCGGAGCATCTAGCCCGGTCACGTAACGCCGTCCCTGCACCGTATCGCCTGCAATTATTGCCCCGTCACCACGTGAACCCGCCGGGGCGATGTCCGCCCTCTGAAATTCGTTGGGGCTAACATTCGCCGTATCAAGACCGACGACGAACCGGCGGATCTGGGTTAGGTCTGTGGCCAATAGCGACCCGTCCCCGCTAGTTCTGGGTGCGACATCGCCCTCAAGACCGAGTGAAGGTGTCGGACTTGGGGTTGGAGTTGATGTACCCGTTGGAGTTGGGGTAGGAGTATTCGTTGGCGTGGCCGTCGGAGTATTCGTTGGCGTGGCCGTCGGAGTATTCGTTGGCGTCGCCGTTGGAGTACTCGTCGGCGTTGCTGTCGGAGTATTTGTAGGGGTCGGCGTTCCCTGGCCCGCGTTCGTGAAAATATAGGCTGAGCCTTCATCAAGCCCGGAAATATCGTCAAGGTAGCTTCCGATCACGACAAAATCAGTGCCCAACGCAACACTCCCACCGAAACTGTCGCTCGCAACTCCGTCTGAAGCAGTCAATTTCTGCTGTTGGGTCCAAATCGAAGCGTTCCGCGAAAACGAATATGCCGACCCTTGATCGCCAAGGGTACTCGTGTCATCGTTGTTCGCTCCGACTACGGCGTTGTCTCCACGGATCGACACACTGGTACCAAAGCTATCGTTCGCCGCAGCATCCGAAGCCGTGATCTTTTGCTGCTGGCTCCAGACTGACGCACTTCGAGTGAAAACATACGCGGAACCCGTTAGGGAACCACCTACATCATCAACTGGAGCGCCTGCGATCAAGGAATCACCGTTTATCGCAACGCTGTGGCCAAATTGGTCAAACGTCGCTCCGTCCCCGGCAGTGATTTTTTGTTGCTGCGACCAAACGGCCCCCGCGCGAGTAAACACATACGCTGAACCGCGTCCACCATCATCTCGGTAAGCCCCGCAAACTACCGAGTCGCCGCTGATGCCCACACTCCAACCAAACTCATCGTCCCCGGTCCCGTCAGAAGCGGAAAGCTTCTGTTGCTGAGACCAGGTTGCCCCGGCCCGAGTAAAGACGTAGGCGGACCCGCGAAAGCTGTCGTCGCCGTGAGCTCCGACGACGATAGTATCCCCGCTGATACTAACGCTCACGCCAAACTGATCCCCCGCAGCGGCATCAGCCGCCGTAAGCTTCTGTTGCTGCGTCCAGGTCAGTCCGTTTCTAACGAAAACATACGCCGACCCCTGATCCACGCCGGATCCATCGTCAAGGTTTGCACCGACGACGGCGGTATCGCCGTCAATCGCGACGCTCCAGCCGAAATTGTCCTCAGCTGTACCATCCGCAGCCGTCAATTTCTGCTGTGGCCCCCAAACACCAGCTGTGCGTACATAAATATATGCAGAACCCCTATAATCGTCATCCCTCGCAGATGATACGATGACAGTATCGCCGCCCGCGCCAACCGAGAAACCAAAATTGTCAGAGCTTGCAGCGTCAGAGGCAGTCAATCTTGCCGTCTGTGAGTAGGCTTCGGGGGATTGGGCCTGAGTTTTAGGCTCAGTCTTCGCTCCCGGTGCTGCCCTCCGGGAACCAATACCGTCGCTATTTGGCGCAACATCGTCACGTGATATCAAGTGAAATGGAACCACGACGGCGACAGTTATGGCTAAGGCCGCCACGGTAATGGTGCCGACCAAGGCCAAGATCGAGGTTGCGGTTAATCGGCGAATATGACGCAGCATAAATTACAGAAAGATCCTTCCCAATAGGGTCAGATTGAGAAAACTAAATGTTCTGATGTGGCGCTATGACTGTCAAGTTCGGTAAGCGCTATTGTATCTAATCGATAAACGCGAAACGGGCGGTCAAAAACAAAAAGTTCCGCCGGTTACGGCGGAACTTTTCTCTTTGAGAAGACCGGATGTCTGCTTCAAATGTTGAAATCGCGATAAGGCGAAGTACTTCCGAAAAAACGCCCTTTCGGGTCAGATTTCCTGCTGTAACTCCTTTGCCACACCTACGAGGTTAGCTGCCGGGCTAGGAACGAAAGAGTATCCCTTCATCGCGTGATGATTCGCCCCGTTCCGGCGAAAAACCGCCGAAAATTGGTTCCCCCGTGCCGCTCCACGTCAAGCGGCTTCGGTGATCAAGTTTTCAACATCGAGAATAGTAGCAGTAACTCCGCTCTATTTCAAGGGATTAGACGCTCCACAATAAAAAAAGTTTGCCTATTGTGCCGGAAAAAGCTGGTACAACATTAGATAAACAATAACGCCGGTGATCGATACATAGAGCCAAACCGGAAAAACAAGCCTTGCGAGCCTTTTATGGGGCTCATACCTACCTTTCAGCCCACGTTGGAGCGTTAGTATCACGAAAGGACCAATCAGTGCCGCCAAGACCGTATGGGAGGTCAATATAGTGAAATAAACCGGCCGGATCAGCCCTTCACCGGTAAATTTCGTCGGCCCTAGGCCAAAATAATAGCTTCTGATAGCGTGATGCGTCAAATAGCCCACCAGAAACAAAGCCGAGACCGAACTTGCGGCGATCATACAAATACGGTGAGCCGAAATTCGACGTCGAAGGATAAAAATGAATCCGGAGATCAAACACAGACTGCTCAGAGCGTTGAGCGACGCATTAAGGTGGGGAAAGATCTTCAGAAATTCCATTATTTCCAAAATCCCAGTAAAAGAAACAAAACTACCCAAAGAGCCCCCATAAAGTGCCAGTACCAGCCAACGACCTGGGAAAGTGTTTTCCGACGGAGAATTTCTTCGGCACGGGCAGTCGGATACCAGATCCTAAGAAGTATCGCTCCAAGAGCTGTGATGCCCCCGAGAACATGTACGGCATGAACCGCTGTGATGATAAAGAAAAACCCCGCGTACGGATTTCCTTGTAGGTATAGTCCACGAGCTGAAAGAGCGATCCACGCCAACAATTGCGACGAGATGAACGCAGCACCGAGGACAGTCGTTATTACCATCCATCGCCGAGCCCCGGAATCATTTTTGTTCGAGACCGCGGACTGTCCGAAGTGGTACGTTATGCTGCTGGCGACTATTATCGCTGTACTCAGCCAAACCTGGATCGGAAGAGTGAACGGATTCCACTCAGCCACATTATTCGTAGCGATCACCACATATGCGGCTATCAATCCGCCAAAGGTCATCAACACGACGAGTAATAAAAACGCGGTTAGGATCCGTGAGACTCCGGGCCTGAACTCTTGAGGGTCAGAAGTCGCTTCGGGCTCCTTACGGTTTGGCTTCATATTGTCGCTGCCACCGTCGGGCCCCTGACCTCCGCCTCCCCCGCCACCGCCCGGGGAATTACCTCCGCCACGACGGCCGGACGGCTTCCCTTCGGCCTCGGGAATATCTTCGATGATGTCTAGGGTACCTACGTCCATCGATCTTTCTATCGCTTATCGGCCACCATAAGAACAAAAAGGATCGGCAGATACAGGACCGTCACCAATAGGAGCCTCTTCGCGGCTTCGTTCGTTTTGGATCGAGCGGCAGTGATACTCGCCCACAAAAGCCACAGACCAAGCACCGAAGCCCCCCCGGCAAAAACGAAACCACTTACGCCAAAAAAGAAAGGCGCCAAACTAACCGGCAGGAGCATGATCGAAAACAGGACCATTTGCCGAGCTGTCAGACGACCGTCTGGCTCGACTACAGGAAGCATCAGAATGCCGGCCTTGGCATATTCTTCCCTATACATCCATGCGATCGCCATGAAATGCGGAAACTGCCAAAGGAACTGCATTGCGAATATCGCCCATCCGGCGATGGAGATCTCGTTAGCTGCCGCCGTCCAACCCATCAACGGCGGAAGGGCGCCGGGGAGTGCTCCAATAGCCGTAGATGCCGATGTCCGGGTCTTCAATGGCGTGTAGACAAGGACGTAGCCAACGATCACGATCAGGCCCAGAAACGCAGTCAGAACATTCACCGCGGCGAGCAGATAGACCTCGGCCGCGACGCACTGGACAATGCCGAAAATCACGGCCTCATTTTTGGTGACCTTACCTGTGGGCAATGGCCGAGTCGCTGTCCTTTTCATCAGGCGGTCAAGGTCGCGTTCCCAAACCTGATTTAGCGTCGCGACGCCAAACGCAAGCAAGGTTATCGCGACCATCGAGTTTATAAAAAGAGGGAGATCAAAAGTTCCCGTAGTCGCGAGGTAAAACCCTGCCGCTGAGGTCAACACGAGCAACACCGCTATTCGCGGTTTTGTAAGGGCTAGATACGCCGTGAACTTTTCACGAACACCCAAGCTCTTACCATCATCTATCTGCGCCGTCACTGTATCCATTATCGAAAGATCCATTTCAAACCGTAACCGTTAGGATAGCTTTTCGTTGAGCTATTTCAAAGCATGCCAATATCATAGGTATTTATTTTCCTTCAAGCCGAACTTATGTTGCGTAAGCCTAGAAGTTATATGCACAGAGGTGACAAACATTTTTCGCTAAGTTATTCTAAGTAGTAAAGATGTCGGCTTCCGAAGAGACCTTAAAGACCCGGCCGGCTGCTCGGCCGACAGCTCCAATACTAAATCGCGTTCTTGACGCGATCAGCTCTGTTCGCGTTGGGGTGATAACTTTGTGCATTCTCGTTGTCCTGTCGATGGCGGGAATGCTGATAGTACAGCAAAACGTTGATGGGTTTGATAACTACTACGTTTCGCTTACACCTGCGGAAAAATTAGTATTTGGCTCGTTGGGATTATTCGACGTTTACCACAGTTGGTATTATCAGTTCGCCCTTCTATTCCTATCACTTAATATCATCTTGGCCTCAATCGACAGGTTTCCTTCAGCGTGGAGCTATATTGCTAAGCCCAAGGTGAAAGGTACTCGAGGCTGGTTACTAGGTCGCAAAGATAACGAGACGATCGAGTTCGGTGATCTTAGCTCTGATGACGCAATTGCGAAAGTAGAAATGGAACTGAGATCAAAAGGTCTAAAGACCACGATTACTAAAGAGGGCGACCGGACCTATGTTTTCGGGGAAAGGGGTGCGATAAACCGACTCGGGGCATATGTCGTGCATGTATTTTTGCTGATCCTTTTTCTTGGGCACTTTGTTGCTCTTACGACCGGTTTTGACGCCGACGTGCGGATGATCCCCGGAGCAACGACCGATGAGATCCAGTTGATCCAATACAAGCTCGACAAAAAAGAAAAGTTCTCCGTCAAACTTCCGTTTTCCATTGAGTGTACCGACATTCAACAGCGGTTGATCAACGCCAACGGCGCGATCGATGTGACAAACACTCTTGATTGGCGGACACAGATGAAGATCAGCGATCCGTCTTACGGGACATTCCTCGCCGATGTCAGCATGAACCGGCCGGTCAGCTACCGTGGCTACCGGTTCTTTCAGGCTCAGACCATCCCGGTGGGTAACGCCAGGAACATAGACCTGGAGCTGACACCGCAGGCCGGCGGCGAAGTTATCACGGTGAGATTGGACCGCAATGGATCTACGACCCTCGCCGACGGAACCATCGTCGAATACGCCGAGTTTATGCCGGACTTCACGTTCGGAGCGGACGGCCAGCCTGATACCAAGAGCGGTGAGTATAATAATCCTGTTGCAATACTGAACGTGACCCCGCCGAACGGTGAAAGGATCAGGGTCTTCGCCTTTTCTCAGAAACTCGCGGACAACATCCCCGTCGGAGCTCCCAAGGCCGGCTACAAGTGGAGACTGGCTGCGTTCGAAAAATCACCGCTGGCTCACGTTTTATCGATCAAATACGACCCGTATGAGGCCGCATTCATCGCGTGGTACATCGGAGGATTCGGATTGATCGGTGCCCTAATGTTCGTGTTCCTTATAACCCACAAACGTGTTTGGGCCGAGATCACCGGTAAAGAGAATGGTGGGGTGGAAGTTATTCTCGCTGGTGAGGCCAATAGGAATCACGCGGCATTTACCGACAAATTCAAAACGATCGTCGACGCGATCAGAAGTAAATAACGAGGCTATCAAATATGCAAGAACTGGACAGACTCGAAAATCGTGTAACGTGGCAATCTTATATCCCGGCCGTTCTGGTGATCGTGGGTTCGTTTGTGATGATGGGCCTGCGCGTCCAAATGGGCGGTTCGTTCATATCGGACGGAGCCCTGATGATGATAGCTCTCGCGTGCTACATTCTCGCGGCGCTATTCCAGCTTACGAATCTTTACGCACCTTCAGGAATGGCTGAGAAGATCGGCTTTTTTGGTGCTGCTCTTGGGGTCTTCTTCAATTTTTCAAGTTGGCTCGTTCGCTGGGTATCGGCATATGAGCATGAGATCGCTGTAATGCGGGCGAGCGGGAATATGGAGACCCCGTGGGTTTTCCGGTATGTTCCTTTCGCGAACCTCTACGATCTAAGCGTCGCATTCGCTTTTGGGGCCGGTATCGCGACACTGCTTTTTGCTCAACGTAAGAGCTTTCGTATACTAAGTGCCTTCACCCTGCCGCTTGCGGCTCTGATCCTTATTCTCGCCCGCTTCATCGGTGGAGAGTTCATTGATCTGCCGCCCGTGTTGGATTCCTATTGGAGGCCAATACACGTAGGTGTAGCGAGTTTAAGCTATGGGGTTGCTTTGGTATGCTTTGGCGTTGCCGTAATCTACCTTCTCAAAGATCGTGTCAAGGTTGAGGCAATGGCAATATGGTCTAGTATTTTTGGTATCGCGGTACTTGCCACAATCAGCAAATTCTCTGTTTTTACAGAATTTGTTTACCGGGCCGGATTATTTGTTCCTAATGAGATGGGTGGCAAGAAGCCCTTCTCAGCTCCATTTCGGCTCGAACTTCCCTATGCTGGCCCTGCACTGGTGATCGCCGGCGCACTTTTAGCGGCCGTCATCGTTGCCTTCTTTCTCTATATATATCAGCAGAATCAAAAAGCTCGCACCTTGGGCCATCTCTTACTTAAAGCAGCTCTTTTGGCGCAAATTGTTTCTCTGGGGCTTGTAGTTTACGGCATTAGGACAGAGACAAATATTGGAGCCAAACTGCAGGCCCAGCTGGCTACAAACCCTTCCCAGTACATCACCGCCGGAATGGCGATGGCTGAGAATCAGCAGCTGTCCGTTCAGGAACTCCAGCAGATGACATCCCGGCAGCACGAACAAATGGGACGTGCTTACGTTCAGGCAAACGGGGACAAGATGTTTCTTAGCCTGAACACGAACCCAGTCGAAGTAGCGGCGCTCATTACCGCACTTGTAGGGACATTCTTTGTGATCATGTTTGGTTTCAGGACCGAGCAGATCATCGATCGATTACCGAGTCTCGATTCCCTCGATAGTCTAATGTATAAGACCGCATGTCTCGCCTTTGCTGGCCTTGCGATGCTGCTCATTACGGGCGCGATCTGGGCAAATGAATCGTGGGGACGGCCGTGGGGTTTTGACTCGAAGGAAACTGGAGCTTTGATAGCATGGCTCACATATGCGGCATTTTTGCACACCCGGATCGCCCGGGGCTGGAAAGGCCGCAGTTCTGCATATTTCGCGATCGTTGGCTTTTTGCTGGTTATCTTTACTTATCTCGGTGTGAGTTATCTGCTTCGCGGGCTACACAGTTACGCGTGATCATTCGATCGTGACTTTTGCAACGTCGAGGATAGAATAGCGGTTGATCTTGCCGTCTTTGGCGATAACGGTCAGAATACCTTTATCGACGCTAAACTTAACGATCTCGCTCATTGGTTTCTCGATCGACTCGCCGGACTTCATCAGGACAATAAGCCGGATACTTGCGAGAGGATCCGGCTTTATTTCTTTAACAGAACTCTTACCGACTTCGTCAGCAGGATTCGCAGGCTTTGTCTTAGGCTTATTTGAGGCGGGCGGTGCCGCCTTTGATTCCGTCTTCTTAGTATTATCAGCATTTGACGGCGTGTTCTTATTGCCAAAGACTGTCGCGACCTCAGGAGCAGGTTTTACGACGACAGTAGGTTTCTCGACCTTCGCAGAGGATGCAGGATTCTTAGGAGGATCTTCCCTTTTCTTTTCTGCAACCCTTTCAGTGTCCGCCTTGGATGCGGGTATTTCGGCCTTCGGCTTGGTGGGTTCATTTTTCGGGGTCACCTCGATTATCGTACCTACCGAATTCACGCGAATTCCTGCGTCACTTCTCCCGTCAGCGTCCTTTATTACCGGAGCTGCCTGTTCCGTCTGACCTTGAATGGCAATGAAACTGCCGCCAAACTTGATACGAAACGTGGCCGGATCATCATTAGGCGTACGGCCCTCAATTCTTAGGATAAGCCGCTCACCTTTTCTCAAGTAGACAAGCCGCCCTGTTTCCACCGGCCCGGAATCCGGGAAAATGACTATTTTCGTCAGGGGCCTCAGGGTATCGGCTGAAAAGACATCGATATCGCCTGAGAGATTCTTTGTCACAACATTGATGAAAATGTCTCCCTGTCCACCGTCAAAAGCATAGAAGTACCTAGTAAGCCTACCGTCACCGATATCGCGAGCCTTTATGGTGCCTAAGATCTCATTAGACGTTACTGGCGTAGGAAAGTTCTGGTCTGTCGATTGAGTGTAGACAACACCCCCGGTCGCGAGTATCAGAACCGCAAATAAACAAACTTCAAAATGCCAACCCCGACGGAGCCTCATTCCTACACCAACTCCTTTCTCAGATGCACCAACCGCGACGTCTCGGAATAGCCCAGCTTTGTATGTGCTTCCTGGCTGACTAGATTACCTATCTCCGCGTCTGAAGCCATCTCGGTACAACCTTGTCCACGGGCCCAGGATTCTGCCAGGCCAACAAGTCCGCGACCGATGCCAAGTCGCCGATGGCGTTCGTCTACAAACCATCCCTCAAGATAGCCGACATGGTCTGTATCACAATCCTCTACATGCGCTCTGATACTCGCCTCAAGAAATCCAACGAGCCTGCCGCTGCCGATATCAGCAACCGCAACGAACTGAGAATCGGGATCCTCGATGATCTCGAGCATCTCAGACTTGTGGTCATCCTCGTCCGAATCATCCCAGAGAAGCTGTCTTAGTCTCAGCCATTCTCCGAGATCGGTTTCCGCGAGGGGACGGATCGTAAGGTCGATTGCAGGCATTTGAAACGATTCTAACAGCCTTAATGAATCATAACAATATAATAAAAAAAGGCCGGGCTTAACGCTCCGGCCATCTCTAACTTTCTGTCGATGGGATCAAGCCGCTGCCCTCGCAGCAATGCCGCCAAGAACCTCGAGAGCCTTCTTCAGCTGAACATCCTCAACTACCTTAGGAACGGAGGGTTTCGGGGTCGGGGTAGCCGTCGGCTGAGGATTCTGTCCATCCTGACCCGCAAGGCTGTCAATATCGAGCGGCTCGGGTGTATCCGGCTTTTTCACTTCGATAGAAGGTTTGATCCCAGTGTTCGCACGTTCGTCACCCAGGAACGGTGTGCCGCTCGGCGAGGCCCACTTTGCCACGGTCAGCAAGTACCCGCCGCCGTTAGTCATTGTAAAGAGCTTCTGCTCGGTTCCCGCTCCGAAACTCCGCTCGCCGATCACATCGCCGCGCTTTCGATCAAGTACGGCGGCAGCGACAACTTCTCCGGGACCGGCAGTGCTGGGATCGATCAGAACCGCAAGACCTCCGTCAAATGCCAATTTCGACGGGTCCGCAGTAAATAAATTCACAGGTCTGTTTTCGCGACCTATCACCTTTGCAAGATCGCCGTCCTTGATAAAAAGGTTCGCTACGGCGGCGGCCTCGTTAATGCTGCCGGTCGCTACGCCGCGAAGGTCAAGCACGACTTTCTGAATTCCCTGTTTCGTCAAGGCGTTAAGCTGGTTACGAATGTCGTTCGCCGAGCCGTCTTCCATTCCGAAGACCTTGATGACGCCGATCTTGCCTTGTTCGATCCGCACTTCTGCCGGCGGCACCTTATAGGCTCCACGAACAACCTTGATCGTTTGGGGCCGTTCTCCCGCTCTCAGCACTCGAAGGTTCAACGTGCTTCCCGGATCGCCGTTCACCAACTGCCGTGCATCGTATAACGAAATATCTCTCGACGCCTTGCCGTCGATATATTCGATCACGTCACCCGACTTGATGCCGGCCTTGTCTGCCGGGCCGCCCTTTACAGCGGAGATCACGTAGAGGTAACCCGAGATCTGAGAAAATTCCGCACCGATACCGACCTTGCTCGACGTCTTGTTTGCCTCAAACGCTTTGACCTGTTCCGGCGTCAAATACGATGAGTACGGATCGAGGCCGCCGGCAAGCCCCCGGAGTGCCCCGAGCCGGACCTTATCCATGTTCGGCTCGTCGACATAGTCATTCTGGATGTGCTGCAGTACAGATTCAACGATCCGGAGTTGTGCAGTGGCATCATTGACAGGCTGCTGAGCCGATGTAGTCAGCAAACCTCCGATCAACGGAAGTCCGCCGACCACCGCATAAACGGCAATAGCCCCGGAGATCATTAGTACCCAGAGTTTTCCGCGAAATGACATAAACTACCTCTTGTGATAAATCTAAAACCCTGATAATACGGCCGCTGCTTGCCAAATGTTTATTGGTTTGCGACACAAGATTATCCCTTATTCGATCATTTTGGTGCAACAACTAGAAACAGCTAATCAAGACTCACTTGCAGATCTTTCTGCACTGCCATCACGCGGTCGGATACTCGCTATCGATCCCGGCACTAAACGCTGCGGCGTTGCTGTTTCCGATGAGCTTCAGATCACGACCCGTCCGCTCGAAAGGATCGAGCGAACAAGTTGGAAGAAGCTGCTCTCAAAGATCCGGACCCTGATCTCAGAATTTGATGCTCAGTGCCTGGTGATTGGTTTGCCCCTCGAATCCGACGGCAGCGAAAGCGATATGTCGCACGAAGCCCGGGAGATGGCCAGAAAATTTGCCCTCTCCCTTGAGATCCCGGTCATTCTCCAGGACGAACGTGTTACGTCATACGAAGCAAAAGGGCGCTTATGGCAGCGTCGGACCGGTCTAAAGGCATCGCGGCTACTTGTTGATAGCGAAGCTGCCTCGATCATCCTTGAGGACTTCATCGATCGGCTATCGCGGCGACAAAACCAGTAAATTCACAGTCGCCTTACTGACCGCCTGTTTAGTGAAAGGAAACGTCATTAGCCCGCCTGTAGACCATGCGGGAAACTGATCCTTAAAATGGACCGAGGAAGGATCGCCGCTTTGCCCCAACGGAATAACATGGCTCGTTTCGTCCCAGTTCGCAGGTTTGGCTATATGCCGCATTGAGACCGACGAACCTACATTCGGCGTTTGGCCACTGCCGTTGATCGGTACGGCAGGCGTCGCAAATTGCCCACCGATCAGCGGGGCCGCCGCCAACGGGTGAGGAAACCGCGATTGCCACACACGGCCCCATGTCCATGTTTTCGGGTCCGGACCGTAACGTTTCGTGTCGGCAAAACCTGAGCGCACCGCATCATCACAATACCTCATCAATGCCGCATAGTCCTTGAATTCCGGTGGCAACCAAAGCGGCGACCGCTTTTGCACGGCCCAGTTCAACACTCGCTCACGGACTATCGTCGCCGGCGCCGGTTTGTTCGCATCGGCGATCTTATTTCCCATACAGATTCGGATATCGCTAGCCAACAACGCGGCCTGAGAATCCGGCGTCATTCTACCGTCCCAATTCTTGAGGAGGTCCAAGGTCGCGGCGGACGCGGCATTTTCCTTTACGATCTCTTTCGCGATCATCTCGACGGCGATGTTATGCGAATCGAACTGAGCGGCACGCACATCTTCGATCGAAACCTTTGGCTTCGAGGTCAACGAATTTACTATCTGCCTTGCCCGCCAAGGCGTCGCAGCGTCTCGGGACATCTGCGGATACTTATACGAGGTGCCGACTATGCGTTGGTTGGCTGTAACGATAAGGCCCTCAGGCGGATTGTAGAGATTCGGCAATTCTTCGAAGGGTATGAACCCGACCCAATCGCCGTCGCTCGTCGATCCGTCGTAAGGCAATGCTCCGTCACCGACCCGCCGGATCGGGATCCGGCTTGCGGCATACCAGCCGATGTTTCCTTTTGTATCGGCATAAATGAAATTCTGGGCCGCGCCGCCGTAGCTTCTAAGAGCACTTTTGAATTCGTTCCAATTTTTCGCCCGATTCCAGCGATAAAACACCTCAAACTCATTGTTCTTTGGGTCGAAAGCCGTCCATTTTAATGCGTATTTCTTGCCGCCGTCCTCAAAAATGATCGGGCCGTGCCGAGTCTCGATAACATCTAACGTCTCGCTCTGCAGGGCCGGACTCAGCGGAGCAGAACGAAATCTGATCGTTTCAGTCCGCTTGACGGGGGGCTCCCATCCGTTAGGGGTTTTGTATTCGCCTTTGTCGTTGAAGGTCTGAAAATACAGGTCCTGGACATCGGGGCCTACATTCGTTGCGCCCCAAGCGAGGTCCGCGTTATGGCCTAGAATTATACCGGGAACCCCGGGAACGGTGACTCCCGAGACACGAAGCGTCGGCGTTGAAAGGTGCGACAGGTACCAGATGCCGGGTGCCGTCGGTGCGAGATGCGGATCATTTGCAAGTATCGACTTGCCGTCAACGGTCCTCTTACCCGAGATCACCCAATTGTTACTCGCGGCAAGGTCCTCGGCATAGAGCCCGATGCGCTCAAGTGACGACTGCCTTATCGCATCGTCCAGCTCAGCAAAGGCAAGGAGTGTGTCGTCCGACTGCAAAGCCGCCGCTGCGGTACCGGCCGCTGCCTTCGTATCCGTACCGAAAAGGATAACGTCATATGGGGTCACCTGATTTGTCAGATCGGCGACCTTTTCCTTTGGTAACGACTGAAGCGTTAACCGAGTAAGATCGTTCCGCCACGTAGTGCTCAGTGCGTCAGAAAGTATCTTCCCGATCATAAGTGAGTCCGAAGGAAGCCATTCGGAAGGACGGTATTTTAATATCCGCATTTCGACCGGGAGGCTTTTATCATCCAGCGACGCTATGTATGCATTCACACCCTTTGCATAGCTCTCGAGCGCCGCACGCAACGAGGGATCCATGAGCTTGAGGTTCTCCTCGGCTATCTTCGCAAAGCCAAACCGCCGCCAACGCTTATCTTCCTCGATCACCGAGCGGCCGAAGAGTTCCGCGGTTTCGCCCCTCGAGACCCTACGCATCAGGTCCATCTGAAATAACCGGTCGCTCGCGGTAGTGTAGCCCTGAGCAAAATAAAGGTCTGCGTCATTTTTTGCCTCGATATAAGGTATCGACCGTCCGTCACGGCGTACGGTGACGTCTGCGGATAGTCCCACAAGAACTAATTTTGCATTCGCCGTCTGCGACTGGATCGCCGAGGCGGCGACGAGATAAAGGAGGATCAAAACTACAGTTTTTCTCATAAAGATTGCGTGCGTGCGAAGGATTAGCTAAACTCTTTCGAAATTCTAATCAAATATCGAGGTATAGCAAACATGAAAGTCCTTAAAATCTCCCTGATAACCGTTATGGCAGCGATATTCGCTGTTTCGTGTACCCAGCAGGCAAATCAACCGGCGGCAAATTCGGCAAATACGCCAAAGGCTGCAAACGCTGCAAATACTGCGACGCCGGCCCCGTCAGCCACCGCCGCGAAGGATGAAAAGGCCATGGGTGCAGATCTTTACACTGTCCACTGCATGACCTGTCACAAGGACAGCGGGAAGGGCGGCCCAGTGACGGTTGACGGCAAAAAAATCGACCCCGAAGACATCACGACCGCCAAAATGGCGGCGAAGAGCGATGACAAGCTCAAAAGCTACATTGCTGACGGTTTTCCCGATGACGGGATGCCCGCGTTCAAGGATAAATTGACCGATGCAGAGATGGTGGCTCTCGTTAAGCATGTCCGTACACTTCAAGGAAAATAGTCTAACCTTGCAATCGGTCATTTGAGCAACTACACTCTCATTTGCGAGCACCCGTAGCTCAGCTGGATAGAGTATCTGACTTCGAATCAGAGGGTCGCAAGTTCGAATCTTGCCGGGTGTACCAAAAGATCAACGGGGTTTGTGCTGCTCAGCACAAGCCCTTCTTTTTTGTCCAACGCCACATGAGGTTGGGGCCCGATCAAACTTTCTAACCCGTCCAGACTTACCTTTTTCGCTCTCAACCCTCCACTCTCAAGTCTTCATTCATGGCTCTCCACTCTCAACTTTCGGGGTGTGCGCCCTTTGTCCGGACAAGTGTCGGACAGTGTCCCGACAATGTCCGACCGTTCAACCGCAATGTGAACACGTATCTTATTGATATATATAGGTTTATGTGTCATTTCTCGCCAATGTTCAATGTTCAATCGTTTTTTCGCATAAACATTGTAATTTACTCAGTATTTTTGCAATTTCCGCAAAAACAGGTATTGAACATAGCACAGCGTTGCACGCTTAGCAACTCTTTTCGTGTGCGATGCATCGAGACGGCCCAGATACCGCGCTCACCGGCAGAAAATTCAGCGAAATTCGGATATGCTGACATCATGGAATGTGTAAGATGTGGTGCAACGGCGGTGGTTGAGGGATCATTGATGGAAACGACAGGTAACGGTGCTGTGGCTTTTCTTTCCGCGGATACGTCTCTTTTGAAGCGTATATTCGGGAGCGGCAGTCGCAAGATCACGGCCCACGCCTGCGTTCACTGCTCTCATCTCGAACTAACTGTCGAGTTCACTGAAAAAGACCGGAAGCGTTATCAGGAATTCGACGGTCCTCAACCTGGGGTACTCGAACGCATCAACTGAGCGGAGCGCGGACGGCACAGCAAATATGCGCCAAGGGTGATCATTATTCACTTGATACACCCAACCGAATGGGCCCACCGCCGACGCTTACGGAAAGTTCTTCAAAAACCTACCCCCGAGAGATTAGCTCTCGCAATGACCGACGGGTTGCGGGTCTTTCAATACACCGGCTGAAATGAGCTTGCACCAAAGCCCGCCATGTCCTCGTAGGTTTTCCAACGAAGATCGACGATCTCCTGAGCTAGTTCCATCAATTTTTCCGCCTCAGCGGGATTTGTCTGCGTCAGCACTTTGTAACGCAATTCGTTGTATGCGTATTCACGAAGCGGAATGACCGGCTTTGGCGAATCCAGCACAAACGGATTTTGGCCGTTTCGGCGAAGTACCGGGTTATATCTGATCAGCGGGAAATATCCGCTTGCGACAGCCAGCTTTTGCTGATTCAGGCCTTTCTCCATATCAATGCCATGGGCGATACAGTGGCTGTACGCCAGGATCAGCGACGGCCCGTTGTATGCCTCGGCTTCGCGCAGTGCCAGCAGTGTCTGCTGCGGGTTCGCCCCCATCGCGACCTGAGCGACATAGACGTTTCCATATGAGATCGCCTGCATCGCCAGATCTTTTTTACCGACCCGCTTTCCGGCGGCAGCGAATTTGGCAGACGCCGCGGTTGGAGTAGCCTTTGACATTTGCCCGCCGGTATTCGAATAGACCTCGGTGTCGAGGACGAGCACGTTGATATTTCGGCCGCTTGCCAGTGCATGATCGAGCCCGCCTGAGCCGATATCATAGGCCCAGCCGTCGCCGCCGATAAGCCAAACGCTTCTCCGCACCAATTGATCCGCGAGGGACAACAGGTGTTTTGCCTCGGCAGTATCGATCTCGGCGAGTTTCGACCGCAAGATCCTTACCCGATCCCGTTGTGCTTTTATCTCGCTCTCAAGTATCTGAGGACGGTTCGCGAGATCGTCGACAAGCCCGTCCCCGAGTTGTGGCCGCATTGATTCGAGCAGGCGGTGAGCCATTTCGAGCTGCTTATCGGCGGTCAGCCGCATGCCTAGCCCAAATTCAGCGTTGTCCTCGAACAGAGAGTTTGACCATGCCGGGCCCTGTCCGGACGCGTTCGTTGTCCACGGGGTCGTGGGCAGGTTTCCTCCGTATATCGAGGAGCAGCCCGTCGCATTGGCGACCACCAGGCGATCGCCAAAGAGCTGTGTCAGCACCTTGATATACGGAGTCTCTCCGCATCCGGCGCACGCTCCTGAAAATTCGAAGAGCGGCTCGAGAAACTGAACGCCGTGAACGGTGGAGAAATTGACGGACGGTCGCTCGTTTATCGGAAGCTCCTCAAAGAAGGCAATGTTTTCACGTTCGGATGTGAGGTCTACGGGCTTATCCGCAAGATTGATCGCTCGCTTTCCGCCGTTCGTGTTCTCATCTACCGGACAGACCTCCCAGCACAGGTTGCAGCCGGTGCAGTCTTCCAGATAGACCTGCAGCGAGTACTTCGTCTCCGGGTATCCCCGGGCATTGATGGCGGCCGACTTAAATGTTTTCGGCGAGCTCTCCAGATGATCGCGATGGTAGAATTTGGCCCGGATCACACTGTGCGGGCACACGAAACTACAATTGCCGCATTGGATGCACAGGTCGGGTTCCCACTCCGCTATGCGGTCGGACACATTGCGCTTTTCCCATTTCGCCGTTCCGCTGGGGTACGTTCCGTCAACAGGCAACGCACTTACAGGTATCTCGTCACCGCGACCTTCGATCATCATTTGCGTGACGTATCGGACGAATTCCGGGGCAATGACCGGCAATTCACGCGAACGTGAAGGCTTAGCTGTCGGCCGTTCGGGAATAGCGACCTCAAAGAGGTTCTCGAGTGTCTTGTCCACAGCCTCGAAATTCTTTTCAATGACCGCCTTGCCTTTCTTGAAATATGTCTTTTCGATCGCCTTCTTGATGTGACCGATCGCCTCTTCGGGCGGCAATACGCCGGACAATTCAAAGAAGCAGGTCTGCATTATCGTATTGATCCGGCCAGCCATCCCGGTGTTTCGGGCGACCTCTGTAGCGTCGATCACGTAAAGGCGGATCTGCTTTTCGATGATAACCTTCTGCACATTCAACGGAAGCTTGTCCCAGATCTCGTCCCGGCTGTAAGGGCTGTTCAGCAGGAATGTCGCACCACGCTTTGCAAAGGACAACATTTCTTCCTTCTCGATAAAATTGAACTGGTGGCACGCGATAAAATCAGCGTGAGTGATCAGATACGGAGCTTTGATCGGGTGCTTGCCGAATCTGAGATGCGAAACCGTTTTCGCTCCAGATTTCTTCGAATCGTAAACAAAATAGCCTTGAGCGAATAGGTCCGTGTTCTCGCCGATGATCTTGATGCTGTTCTTATTTGCACCGACGGTGCCGTCCGCTCCAAGCCCGAAGAAAAGGGCCTGGGTCCACTCAGCCTCGTCCAGCTTGAATGCGGGATCGACATCGATGCTCGAATGGTTGACGTCGTCGATTATACCGACGGTAAAGTGAGTTTTCGGCACATCAGAGGCGAGATGGTCGAAAACCGCCTTGACCATTGCAGGCGTGAATTCTTTCGACGAGAGACCGTATCTGCCGCCGATCACCTTCGGCATCGTACTAAGTTTTCCGTTTGCGACCGCCTCGGCGAACGTGACGATAACGTCTTGATACATCGGCTCGCCTGAGGCTCCTGACTCTTTTGTTCTGTCCAGTACGGCGATCGTCGTGACGGTTGCCGGTATCTTTGCCAGCAGATCTTCTGCCGGGAACGGACGGTATAGTTTGACCTCGACCACTCCGACCTTTCCGCCCGTACGCATCAGGACCTCAGCCGTTTCGGCAGCCGTCTCAGCTCCGGAGCCCATGATGATGATCACGTGTTCCGCTTCGGGCGAACCGTGATACATAACGGGCGAATAGCTCCTACCGGTCAACATCGCGAATTTTGCCATTTCTTCCCGCACTATCGTCGGAACGGCGGCATAGTACGGGTTGACGGTCTCACGTCCCTGAAAATACACATCAGGATTTTGGGCGGTACCGCGAATGAACGGTTTGTCAGGATTTAATGCGCGGCTCCGATGTGCGAAGACAAGCTCGTCGTCTATCATCGAGCGGATCTGTTCGTCAGACAGCAGTTCTATCTTATTGACCTCATGGGACGTGCGAAATCCGTCAAAGAAATGGATGAACGGGATGCGTGAACGGAGTGTCGCCGCCTGTGCGATCAGGGCGATATCGTGGGCTTCCTGGACACTGGACGAGGCGAGCATGGCAAAGCCGGTCGTCCGAGCAGCCATTACATCCTGATGGTCGCCGAATATCGATAACGCCTGAGCAGCAAGGCTCCGTGCAGCGACATGAAACACCGCCGGCGTCAATTCACCTGCGATCTTATACATATTCGGCAGCATCAGCATCAGTCCCTGAGATGCCGTGAAAGTTGTAGTAAGCGAGCCGGTCTGGAGTGCCCCATGAACGGTGCCGGCGGCCCCGCCTTCGCTCTGCATCTCGATGACCTCGGGTATATTGCCCCAAATGTTTTTGGTGCCTTTTGCCGACCACTCGTCTGCAAACTCGGCCATAGCCGATGAAGGCGTGATGGGATAGATCGCACATACCTCGTTAACGCGGTATGCGACATATACGGCGGCCTCATTGCCGTCGAGCGTTACAACTTGCTTAGTTCCGGTTGTCATTGTGTTAATTCTCCGGTTCGCTGATCATGTCGATCGCGTGGCACGGGCACTGTTCATAGCAGACGCCGCAGCCCGTGCAAATGTCATAGTGAAAACGGTAACGGTTGCCGGTCCCGAGCTTTTCGATCGCCTTTTCGGGACACGCCCCGAAACAGCCGTCGCATTCGAAGCAATTGCCGCACGAAAGGCATCGCTGAGCCTCATATCTCGCTTCCGATTCGCTCAAGCCGGCGACGATCTCGCCAAATCCCGCGACTGCCTCGACAGGGTCAACGTGCGGCTGTTCTCTGGGATCAGCGATAGTCTTGTACCAAACATGCAGCTGTTCAATGGATACGAGCGGATTGTTCTCAGCCTTTTGGTAGGTAGTGCCTCGTAGCCACGCGTCAATATTCCTGGCTGCCTTTTTTCCGTGTCCGGCCGCGATCGTAACGGTACGCTCGCTCGGCACCATGTCCCCGCCGGCGAAGATGCCTGCGTGGCCGGTCATCATCGAGCTATCGACAACGACGGTCCCGTCATCCTTGAATTCGATCCCGTCGATGCCTTTTAGAAATCCTGTTTCGGTGTCCTGGCCGAGAGCGAGGATCAGCGAGTCGGCTTCAAGGGTTTCGAACTTCCCTGTCGGTACGGGCCGCCCGTCAACGACCTCCATCTGCTCGACCGTGATCGATGTTGAATCGAGATTCTTGATCGTCCGCAGCCAATGGATCTTGACACCCTCGCTTAGGGCCTCGTCCGCCTCGAAATCGTGTGCCGGCATGTGCTCGCGGTCCCGGCGGTAGATGATCAATGCTTCTTCGGCACCGAGTCGCTTTGCGGTCCGGGCAGCGTCCATTGCAGTATTACCGCCGCCGTATATCGCGACGCGGCGGCCAAGCAGCGGGCGTTCGCCGAGCTCGACCTCCTTCAGAAACGTGACGGCATCCAGGATCTTTCCTGCGTCACGCGCCGGAATATCGGTCTTTTTGCCGATATGGGCCCCGATCGCTACAAAGACCGCGTCGAACTTCCCGTCCTTCATTTCCGCGCGAATGTCAGTGACCTTGCGGTTGAGGCTTATCTCTACGCCCAGTTCCTGAATACGAGCGATCTCCGCCCGCAGCACGTCGCGCGGAAGGCGGTACGCAGGTATCCCGAACGTCATCATCCCGCCGGCGATCGGGCCCGCCTCATATATAGAAACTTCGTGCCCAAGCCGTGCAAGGTGATAGCTCGCGGTCAATCCGCTGGGCCCGGCTCCGATCACAAGGACGCGCTTGCCGCTAGTTTCCGAGGGTTTGGGAAATGACCAATTCTGTTCGATGGCCATATCGCCGAGAAACCGCTCGACGGCGTGAATACTCACCGAACTGTCGATCGAATCTCGGTTACACGCACTTTCGCACGGATGGTAACAAACGCGGCCGTGAATAGCCGCAAGAGGATTGTCTTCCGTCAGTCTATTCCAGGCGTCGAAGTAGCGTCCGGCCTGAGCAAGGTCGAGCCATGCCTGAATATTCTCGCCCGCCGGACACGCACGGTTACACGGCGGCAGGAAATCCACATAAACCGGACGTTTCGAGCGAATGGCACCGGTTCCGGCACCATGATCGGCCAATTCGGGCTTAGTTGTGAGGTCTGTTTGCGTGAAAGTCATATGATACTCTCCGCAATCACTACCAACACTCGTGCCACAAGGCAGCGATCGGGTGAAATGCGTTAGTGCCCGAGTTTATGGTGACTTACACGAAATTGATCAAAGGAAAATTGAAAAATGCCGGCTAGACGTTGGGAAAAACGCCTTCAAAATGCGAACTTTTTCGCACTAAATCGATTCCCTTTATGCCGAGGGATCGATCGCCGGCACCCAGAACGGACGCTCGTTGCTGATCACCTTCTTCAGGCCGAGGCCTGGAAGGTCCTTTTCCTGCACACCAAGGTAAGTGAAATGGGGCAAGTCGGACGCGACGGTCTGAAACCAGCCGTTCTTTGCGAGGATAGCCCTTACTGCCGTATTTTCAAATTCCTTAACATCAAGGGCAAGCATTGAGATATGCTGAGAGGTCCCCGGAGGGGCGACGGAGTAAATTATTGATTTATCCAGCGTCCTAGCGAAATAGATGCCCTGCTGCTCAAGCCTCAGGATCTCAGGTACCTGTTCGTATGGGGAAAGGGCCTTTATTCTGTTTGCCTCAGCCTGTGTCACCTTTCCTCTTCCAACCCAGTGCACAAATCCGGGATTTACACGACTTGCCCATAGGCCGACAGTCTGATCATAACCGCGACGAGCAGAGTCAGCTCCTCGCGGGCCGATCGACAACCCGGACGCGGCGGCTTCAGCTATCGCAGCCTTCAGGGCCGCCATCGCGGCCGCCTGCAGTTCCAGATTGACGCCGCCAATTGTGACGGATGACCGTTTGACCGAATTCTGGAATGCCGCGACGTCCGCTTCATCCTTAAAAACAACCTTCTGCGGCGGTACCGCCCCACCCCGGGCGACGAAAACGGCTCCATACTCGCGAAGCAGGAGGCGTCCGGAATCATCGGCCGGAAGCTCAAATCCTTTAGGTAGCTGAGAATAATAATCTCCGGCAGGAGCTTCTGTTTCCATTTCCTTTTCCATTTTTGGCGATGCGGGAGCCATATTCGTAGTGTTTGCCCCCATTGAAAGGCAACCGATACCCGCAACAACTATCAACAGCAACATCAGAAATTTCATTTTGATCATCTCGGTGGTCTGCTAGCACCCGCAAACGAAAGTATTGACAATGTCCTCAGCCGCATTCAGATGGGGCTTCAGGGCAGTGTCAGCTTCGATGAACGGTATCCGTTCCCGAATCGCCGAATAAATCGGCCCGGTCCCGGCCCCGAGCTTTTTCTCCGAGCCAATGACGCGCCGGCGGAAGTCGACACCCTGAGCCGCACAAAACGCTTCGAGGGCGAGTATAGTCTGAAAATTGCGTGCGACCTGCCGCAGCTTTAGCCCGGCTGTCATACCCATCGACACGTGGTCCTCGACATTTGCGGAGCTTGGTATAGTATCGACGCTTGCCGGGTGCGCGAGGACCTTGTTCTCCGTACAAAGTGCCGCCGCCGTGTATTGGACGATCATAAAGCCCGAATTTAACCCGCCGTGATCGGTGAGGAACGCTGGGAGTGTATGCGCGTTGGACGCCTCATCCGTCAACCGCATGATGCGGCGTTCGGAGATATTTCCGAGCTCGGATAGAGCGATCGTAAGGTAATCGAACGCAAGGGCGAGTGGTTCGCCGTGAAAATTCCCGCCGCTGATCACATCGATCTTGTCGCCGTCCACAAAGATAAGCGGATTATCCGTCACCGCGTTGAGTTCAAGTTTGATAAGCCATTCCGCATAGGCCACCGCGTCGCGGCAGGCGCCGTGCACCTGCGGCATGCATCGAAGCGTATATGCGTCCTGAACGTTCGAAGGATCAAATCCTCTGACAAATTCGCTGCCATCGAGCAATTCCCGCAGATTCTTTGCACAATCGATCTGCCGAGGGTGAGGACGGAGAGCATGTATGCGTTCATCGAATGCGGTTACCGTACCGTTTAGTGCCTCGAGGCTGAGGCAGCCGCATATGTCAGCCAGTTCCGCCAATCGCTTTGCCTTGGCAGTTTCGAGCAACCCGACAGCGGTCATGACGGTCGTGCCGTTCGTAAGTGCAAGGCCTTCTTTAGCGGCAAGGGTCACCGGAGCGAGTCCCGCGCGGCTAATAGCTTCTCCACCGGACATTTGTTCGCCCCGAAAATTAGCTTCGCCTTCGCCGATCAGGACGCATGCAAAATGAGCGAGCGGAGCAAGGTCGCCGCTCGCCCCAAGGCTTCCTTTTTCAGGAATTATCGGATGGACTCCGCGATTCAACAGCTCGAGGATCAGCTCCAATGTCTCGAGCCTTATCCCGGAAAAACCACGAGCTAGCGTGTTCGCCCGAATGAGCATGATCGCCCGAACGGTCGGTGTGTCAAACGGATCACCTACGCCTACGGCGTGACTCAATACGATATTCCGCTGAAGCTGCTCGACCTCCTCGCGGCTGATGATCTTATCCTTGAACGCCCCGAAACCGGTCGTAATGCCGTATGCGATCTCACCGCGGACAAGAAGCATTTGAACCGCATTCGCCGCCCGATCTACTTTTTCCTTTGCCGAAGGTGAAAGACTGACATGCGGATCGCCGGGCGTTCCGTAAGCCACAGCTACCACTTGTTCGAACGTCAGGTTTTCACCGTCGAGTATTATCTCGTTCATCTAGATGAGTTTACCCGCTTTGACGACCTTCTTCATGTTGTTGCCGCCGAATTCGTAGGCGATCTGCCGATAGTCCCCAACATCCGCGATAAGCAAGTCAGCCTGTTTGCCGATCTCGATCGATCCGTGAGATTCACCGATGCCGACAGCATGGGCCGCATTAATAGTCACCGCATTCAGGGCCTCAGACGGCAGTAATTTCTGATAGCGACACGAGATAGCCATGGCCATCGGTATCGACGGACACGGGGCGGAGCCCGGGTTGTAGTCGGTGGAAATGGCGACCGCACAGCCGGCATCGATCAACTTTCGGGCGGGAGCATACGAGGTTTTGCCAGCGTTGAAATTCTCCGTCGGTATTACAATGCCGATAGTATCACTCGCCGCGAGATGGAAGATCTCTTCCTCGGAAATAGCATCGAGATGATCAATAGATGCCGCATTCAGCTCCACACCAAGGTAAGAACCGCCCAGATTGGTGAATTGGTCTACATGTGCTTTGATACCGAAGCCTAGAGATCTCGCGGTATCAAGTATTTGCCTGGACTGTTCGAGATCGAAGGCATTCCTCTCGGTGAATACGTCGCAGAAGAATGGGATCCTATTCGCGGGGAAATGCGACTGCTCGTACCATTTCCACGCCAGTGGCAGCATCTCACCGCAGATCATATCGACGTAATCTTTTGGGCCATCTTTGAACTCCGGTGGGATGGTGTGTGCTGCAAGGAACGTCGGGACAATGTCAACCGCGTGTATCGAATCAAGTGTCTCGATCACTGCGAGCATTTTCAGTTCAGTCTCGGTATCGAGGCCGTAACCTGTCTTGATCTCACATGTCGTCGTACCGCACGCGAGCATCTTGTTGAGACGTTTCGAGCTTTGTTCCACCAACACCTCGACCGATGCCCCTCGAGTTGCCTTTACGGTCGAAATGATACCGCCGCCCGCAGCCAGAATATCGAGGTACTCGGCGCCCTTTAGCTTAAGCTCAAACTCATTTAGGCGGTCACCCGCGAAAACGATGTGCGTGTGCGGATCGACAAAGCCCGGGCATACGACGCCCCCTTCGGCGTCGATCACTTCCACGGCCTGAAAGTCGCTCAGGATACTACCCGTTTGACCGACCGCAATTACACGGCCGTCCGCGATCACGACAGCTCCGTTTTCGATAATTCCGGCATCAAGCATCCCAGCCCCGCGCTTGGCCGTGCCCGCGGAGGCGCACGTAACGAGTTGCCCCGCATTATGAATGATCAGATCCGCAGGACGCATCTACTGTTTCGGCTTAATGAGCTTCGGATGCAATTCGGGAATAGCCGCAACGGCCGCGCTGCCGAACCACGGGACAATGTCCGTAACGAAGATGCCGTTCTTGATCGTCGGATCACCTTCCATGAGTTTTGTCGCTTCGTCAGCTGTTACGCCCGCAAAAATAAAGAGTCCGCGATATCCGCGTTCGTTCTTATCAAACGGCCCCGCGACCATCAGCTTGCCGGCATCGGCCATCTTATTGATATTCGCAAAGTGTCCGCTGAACATATCCTCGCGCTCTTTGCCCTTGAACTTATCATCGTTCGGGCCCGTTCGAAGCATCACGAAGACATAGGCTTTCATGCCGTTGTCGTTACCGCCGAGGCGTTTTGCAAGTTCGGCGTCGTACTTGGGAGCGGACGGTTTGTCGGGAGTTTGGGCAAATCCACTGATCGCGGCGAGTGCACTGATAGCGAGCATTACGAATAAACTTCTTGGTCTGGTCATAATTCTAATATTATTCCGAATTTTCGGCGTCGATGCCAAAGATAGCGTTCTTGTATTTGTTGTAAAGAAACGAAACGAACAGCATCAACAAACCCAGCGAGACGAATAACAGCGTTTTCGGAATAGTCCCTAGCTCAGAAATATCGTAGAAAAACAGCTTTATCAAAGTAAACGCGAGCAGCACGATCGCCGATATTCGAAGGTGTGCTTTCCCCTTTGCAATCCCTATGGCGATCATTCCCAACGCAAACACGCCCCACAAAATGCTCAACCCGAACTTATCCGCATCTACGATGGAGAGGTGACCCGCGATATTCATGAGTTCGCAGCTCGCTACTATCAATGCAGTTGGATACAGGATTGAATCATAGGCAATGCTCCGCAGACGATCGGAGGCTCTGTCGGCGAGGAGATCGTTTCGGCTATATTCGTACAAGGTGGCCAACATAACTGCAGAGAACATGTACGACACGTAACGGATCGCGATGTTTGTCAGGCTCGTCCCAAATAGTTCGACGGTATCGCCAGCGACATAGCTCAACCGCAACCCGTAAAGTACATACATCCCGAGGGTTACCAGTAAACTAAGCGTCGCGACACTCAGAACGACATTCATAAGCGCCGCGGCGACGGACCGTACGCGCCTAAGGTTCACGATCGCCATTACCGTAAAAAACAGCAGTGTGTAGTCGATCTGCGTAATGACATTAAATCTGCTAAGGTCGTGATTTGCGCCAGGCCGCTGGCCGGTGAGCATCCCGAACGGGATCTGTCGGATCACGGATTGGTAAAAATAATAGTTCCCGATCTCGATCCGCAGCGTGTTGTAAAGCGCAAACAATGCGGTCGTTACGACGAGATAGCCTAACGGCTTCGTCTGGTTCTCGCCGATCGCCGGTTCGTATTCTTTGTCTCGATTAACAAAATAAATGAAAGCGAAGGCCGCCGCGAACACGAGCCCCGTGATCATGTCGCCATTAGCAAATGGCTGTCGCAGGTCCGCTCCATTCCTAAGAACACGGTCGTTGTAGACCAAAACCCATGTCGCTAGCATACTGAACGACGCGAGCGCCATGATCGGCAGAGAAAAATATTCGAAAAGCCTGACGGCGCGAACCCGCCCGAACCAGAATAGAACCGCCCCTTCGACCGACCACATCAACGTGATCTGATTACCGTCGAATTGGATAGGAATGGCGATCGTCGCGAAAGTAATGACCAGGATCGCTAATGTTCGGACAACGTCGATTGCATCTTCCCGTTTTGTGCTAAGCACCTGGGCGACCATGAAATGAAGGAAAGCGTGGGCCGCTGTGAATAGACCTTCATAGCCGCGGAGTTCCGGACGGCTGTCAATGATGGCATAACCGAAGCCATAGAAAATAAATGAGTTCGTTAGTACGAGACTCATGTTCTCGGCCGTTCCGCTTTCTTCGGTGACGACCCGAAAGATCAGCGTGGCTACGTAATAGACCACAAAAAACGCAGCTGCAAAAATAGCCGCGAGCCAAAAATGCTGTTCGGCTTGAAAGTTATCGATGAACCACTTTCCAAAGATCAGCCATGTAAGCGGGAACGACAAGAAAATGAAAATGCGGCCGTAGTATCGATACGAGGTGACCAATATCGCCAGCGAATTAACCGCGAGAAATACAAAAAATAATAGATAGTCACCGGGACTCGCTTTCCAATCGCTGATCGCGAAGCAAAAACTGTAAAAGACGAGTCCGCTCCCTAAGATGCATGCCAGATTCTCAGAATCCTGACTCTCCGACCGCACCACGCCGTGAATGACCTTAGCAGCGTAAAAGATCCAAAAGAACACCGCAAGGAACGTCAATGCGAGATAAAAATGCTCCGTTGGCGTGTATTTGCTGGCAAACCAGGCGAAAAATATCAACCATGTGAACGCCGACGAGGTGTAGAAGAGTGACTTCCAGTATTTCTTGATCGAGATGGCCAGAATGCCGGCGTTGATCACGGCCATGTATACGAAAAGGAAGAGATAACGGCCCGAGTCGTCACTCAACAGGAACGGTACCGAGTACGCACCGACCAGTCCGATGTGGGCGATCACTTGCCTGCTGTAGAAAAGTGCGGCCCAGACGGTCGCCGCCGTCAATATGGCCATAACGGCGAAAGCCGAAGCTTGAGGCATCAGCGAATACAGCGAATATGCGAAGTACGTAACGAAATACGCACTGGCCAGACCTCCGCTGAGCAGCACAGAACTGAAGTTGAGATACCTTGCCTTTAGTCGGGCGGCAAATACTATCAATGCCGCCGCAACAATATATCCGAGTACGATCCTCGTAGTCGGACTGATCAGGTTGTTATCGATCGCGTATTTCGCGCCGATGCCTACACCGAGGATCAATACGATAATTCCGATCTTGCTGATCAGGTTTTCACCAATAAATTGTTCGAGATTCCTACGCGCATCTTGGGCATACGAATTGATGTGATCATTTATCGTATCGCCAATGCCGGGGCGGCGATCTGTCGGTTGATCGCTCGGCTCGGCATATCCAAACGCTGGAGCGCTTAACACCCGAGGCAGCTTTCGCGTGGTCGGCACATGATCAGCAGGCTCGCTCGAGACGACCGGCGGCGACGTCCTTGCCGTTTCGATCTTGGGTTGGGCCTGCGGCTGATCAAAGAGAGTCTCGTTCGCGGCGGGTCTACCGGCGTTACGAAGTCGCGTCAACTCCTTTCGGATAGCCGAGATCTCGACCTGAAAGTCGATCTGTGTCCGGACAAGGCTGTCGAGCCGGGTTTCGAGTTCAATGATCTTCGGATCGGTTTCGGACATAGGCTTTATTCACCCCTGATTCGAAAAATCCGCCTTGCTTTACAATTTGCCAAAGGAATGGACAGATTGTAGCTTAAATAAATATTAATAAAAACCAATTGCTCACTCATTATGCCCAGAATTATCAAATCGCCCACCGGCACCGAATTGTCATGTAAGAACTGGCTGATCGAGGCCGCGTATCGGATGATACAGAATAATCTCGACGCCGATGTCGCCTTCGATCCTGAAAATCTAATTGTTTACGGAGGCCGCGGCCGTGCGGCGCGGAATTGGGAATCATTCGACGCGATACTGCGTTCATTAAAAGAACTAAACGAAGACGAAACGCTTTTAGTTCAATCTGGTAAGCCGGTCGGTGTTTTCAAAAGCCACCCCGACGCGCCACGTGTTCTGATAGCAAACTCCAACATCGTACCGCACTGGGCAACGCAGGAGCAGTTCGACAAATACGAACGCGATGGGCTGATGATGTACGGCCAGATGACAGCCGGAAGTTGGATCTATATCGGCACACAGGGCATTCTGCAGGGCACGTATGAGACATTCGGCTCCCTTGCTCGTCAGCACGGTTGGGGCTCTCTCGCGGGGAAATTGGTACTGACTGCCGGTCTCGGCGAAATGGGAGGTGCGCAGGCTCAGGCGATAACGTTCAATGGCGG